>NZ_JBMPPI010000007.1:0-199990 GCF_049340245.1 Undibacterium sp. TC4M20W | reverse complement strand
ACGCCTCACCGACATTGCCAGAACTACCAAACAAACCGCTTATCGCATTAAACACGGCCTTTTGGACCATTACTTATGTCAGCAACTCAGAAATCCTTCTATTTCTATGCGTTTTGCGTAAGTCCTATCTTGTTAACTATTTCTTTGAAAGTTCGTTGATCATTTCACTTTCTGTCAGGCTGATGTTGCTGACAGACCCATCATCCAACAGAATTTTTCTGGCGATCAGATCGTTTGCGGGAGCCAAAATCGTAAAATGCGAAGCTCCTTTGACCGACAAGAATTTGATATAGGGATTGCGGGATTTACCTCGCAAGAACTCGAGTGAATCGATATTGCCGTCCACTCCTTCAATAATGAATACAGGGCTTTGAACAGACGGCAACCAGTAGTAGGGTGCACGCACCAGTTGTTCCGCATAACTCAACTTTTCAAAATTGACAGGTATCATATTCCCATAATCTCGCAAATTAGCTACCGGGCCAAATGAAAACACTGCCCTGAAGCGCTTGCTGGCCTCTGCCACCATCAATACCAGAGTACCCCCAGTGCTATGGCCACCAAGATAAATGCGCGCAGGATCTATCCACGGCTGCTGGGCCAGGTAATCTGCCGCTGCCAGCACATCGTCAATCTCGCCAAAGTTTGCTTCATGCTTGCCCGGATTATCGTTGCCACCGCGCAGTGAGGGAAACATCATCACGACACCTGCTTTTCGATAAGCAGCCGCAGATTGATCATTTGCTCTCGGCTTGACTCTGGACAAAGATGCTCCGTCAATGGAATTGCTATCACCACCAGTAATCCAAATAATAGCGGGGTGTTTTTTCCCGTCTTTGGGATCTGGCGTCAACAATGCGCTAAGCGCGCCCACTGAGGACTGATAACGCACAGATTGAAATACGTTGTCCGGTGCGCTGCCTACGGGACTACGATGGTCGCCTTCATAGCCGACCTGGGTCTTGAACTCTTTGCGGAATGCACCAAAAGATGCGGGGTTTGGTGAATTATCAGCAAATGCTGATTGAGAAATTGATGCTACCAGCAATGCAAGTGCGCAAACTTTTTTTATTGAAAACATGATCGTCCAGGCCCGGGGGAAAGAGCCTGGATTGTACCATTTGAGATTTGCCTCAAATACACGCTATTTCTGATTACGGGGCAACGGCAAGAACTGCCCTACGCGTAAAAACATGCGCCTGCGCGAGCATCCTTGGATGAAAAGCTGTATTGACTATTTTATTTAGTTAAGACAGCTTTGGTTTTTTTACTTTTTGGAAGTGGCAGCAATTCAAGTACGAATTCTTTACTGACCTTGCCATCATCTGATTGCCAGATACCGCGGATGACATTGTCCTTGAGTTCGCCATCCCACTGGCCAGACACATCTACGCCGTCTTCAGATTCTTCCATGCTGAGTTTATTACCACTGACTTCGCCAGCCAGTAAAATCTTCTTGCCTTGATTGCGCTTGCCACCTGCCACGACATAAGAACCTTCGACGCTGTCTCTGTCTTCAGTTTTTGGTTGCAAGTGCATGCGTATCTTGTCATCGCCCATCTTGCCCTGGAATTCAATTTCTTTGGCAAAAAAAGGATTAGTCATGGGAGCAAAACGCGATGCTGCCGGAGAAGCCAGCTCAGTTTTATCCTGAGCCTCGACCGTAAGCCCTGAGGCAAACTCTGAGTACAGGGTCAGCGGCAATAAAACCAAACGCAAAAATCTCATCAGACCGCTTCGCCCCACAAGTCATGGGCATCAGCCGCAGTAATTTTTACTTCGACGAATTCACCGACCTTCAGTTTGCGATGTGGCTCAAAAGGAGGCTTGACATAGACGACACCATCAATCTCAGGCGCATCAGCAGAACTACGGCCTACACCACCGCTACGGTCGAGAGAATCGATCAGCACGCGCATGGTTTTACCTATCTTGGCCTGCAGACGCTTCTTGGATATACCTTCCTGCAATTCCATGACGCGACGACGGCGGTCTTCACGCACATCATCTGGCAACTGATTGGCGATTTCATTGGCGGTGGCGCCTTCAACTGGCGAATAGGCAAAGCAGCCAAGACGATCAATTTCCGCTTCTTTGAGGAAGTCGAGCAGGTATTCAAACTCTTCTTCTGTCTCACCAGGGAAACCGGCGATGAAAGTAGAACGTATCGTGATTTCCGGGCACATTTCACGCCAGGCCTTGATGCGCTCTATATTTTTCTCACCACTTGCCGGACGCTTCATGCGTTTCAACACGTCAGGGTGAGCATGTTGCAAAGGCACGTCCAGATAAGGAAGCACATGGCCGTTGTTCATGAAAGGAATGATCTGATCGACATGCGGATAAGGGTAAACATAATGCAGGCGTACCCAGGCATCATGCTGCTTGGCCAGCTCGCCCAAGGCTTCTACCAGTTGTGTCATATGGGTTTTGACCGGCTTGCCGTTCCAGAAGCCCATGCGGAATTTGACATCCACGCCATAGGCGCTGGTGTCCTGAGAAATTACCAGCAATTCCTTGACGCCAGCCTTGAACAGGTTTTCTGCTTCCATCATGACATCAGCAATCGGGCGTGAAACCAGGTCGCCACGCATGGATGGGATGATGCAGAAACTGCAGCGGTGGTTACAGCCTTCAGAGATTTTGAGGTAAGCGAAATGCTTGGGCGTCAGTTTCACACCTTGTGGTGGTACCAGATCCATGAAGGGCTCATGTGGCTTGGGCAAATGCTTGTGCACCGCCGCCATGACTTCACCGACTGCGTGTGGGCCAGTTACTTCCAGTACCTTGGGATGTATGGACTGTATCATGTCCTTACCGTCAGCATCTTTTTTAGCACCGAGGCAACCAGTCACGATGACCCTGCCATTTTCAGCCAGCGCCTCACCAATCGCATCCAGCGATTCCTGCACAGCAGCATCAATGAAGCCACAGGTGTTGACAATGACCAGATCAGCGCCGTCATAGGATTTGGCGGTGTCGTAACCTTCGGCACGCAACTGGGTCAGGATTTGTTCGGAATCGACGAGCGCCTTCGGACAACCCAGGGACACAAATCCCACCTTGTGGGTAGCAGGCATTTCTTGACGACGAATTTCAGAGATAGACATAGAGGACAATTAATAGCAAATAAGAGCAAAAAGGGTACAAAAGCGAATCCGCTATTGTACCCTTTTTGCCAGCCCAACTTGCCGCATCTGCGATAATTTCCTGAAGAATCAGGGGCTTAAGTCAGAATACGAGCCAACTCAACTTGAAGATCATTTACTTTTTACTCACATCTTCCGGATTGAACGGGAAGACATTGAACATGTTTTTTGCCTGGCTTTGCATCTGTTCTTGCATTTGCACAAACAAATTCTTGCTCTGTTCTATGTAGTTGCCCATCATTCCTTGCATCATTGGGCCCTGCACATTCATGAACTGTGTCCACATTTCAGGGCTGAAGGGCTTGCCTTCATAGATGCCCTTGGAATTTTCGGCCAATTTGTTCTGGATATCGATAAAGGCCTGGACGTTTTTTTCCAGATAATTGCCCATCATGCCTTGCATGGCATGGCCATAGTAACGAATGATTTGTGACAAAACGACACTGGAGAACATCGGCGAACCGCCCGCTTCTTCTTCCAGAATGATTTGCAACAATATGCTGCGTGTCAAATCTTCGCCTGTTTTTGCATCAACTACGGCGAAATCATCGTTTTCCAATACAAACTGTTTGACGTCTACCAGCGTGATATAGCTGCTGGTTTGGGTGTCGTACAGACGACGGTTGGGATATTTCTTGATCAGATGCTGTGATGATTTTTTTGCGCTATTCATTGAGATCTCAGTTAAACACTTCGATATCCTGCCACTTGATGAGGATCTCTCGTCAAAGTAACACAGACTATTCACGCAAACATGATTTAATGTTCTGGCACGGCCAAAACAGCTTTCATGTTTGTCCCCTTTTTTATTTGCATCCTAGTGGACTACAAAAGTGAAAAACGGAGTGCCTGCCATGTGCGCGACAATCATGGCCGCGTTGCAAATGCTCGCGATAGCCTCGCTATCGCAGTGCTTTGCGTCTTGCCCTGATACACCGGGCACATGTCCTTCACTCTCGATTTCACTATTGCAGTCCACTGCATTTTGCAGTCAGCAAAAGATATGCCCATCGAAATCTTGCGACTCTGATGAGCATATTTTACCGCACTGCAGAAGAAAGACAGCAATCAGGGAGGCTAAAAAGCCAATTTAAAAAATTTATTCTAATTCCTGGCAGTTTCTGATGGCTGGCGGTGCTTAGCCCATATGCAAACCACCATTGATGGAAAAGTCTGAACCAGTAGCATAACCACCTTCATCAGATGCAATCCAGGCAACAATAGAGGCAATTTCTTCAGGCTCAGCCAGGCGTTTGACAGGGATGCCGGCCACGATCTTTTCCAACACGTCAGGGCGGATGGCCTTGACCATGTCTGTACCAACATAGCCAGGGGAAACCGTATTCACCGTCACACCTTTAGTCGCTACTTCCTGTGCCAGGGCCATGGAGAAACCATGGATACCCGCTTTAGCCGTCGAGTAGTTAGTCTGACCAAACTGGCCTTTTTGACCATTCACAGAAGAAATATTGATAATACGGCCCCAACCGCGATCTACCATGCCATCAATGACTTGCTTGGTGACGTTGAACAGGGAATTCAAATTGGTATCCATGACAGCATCCCAATCCGCCTTGCTCATCTTGCGGAACTGGCCATCGCGGGTAATACCGGCATTATTGACCAGCACATCGACCTCACCAATTTCTGCCCTGACTTTTTCAAAGGCAGCCTTGGTTGATTCCCAATCAGAAACATTACCTTCAGAAGCATGAATATCCAGGCCTTCTGCACGCATATCGGCCAGCCATTTATCCTTGCGGGCTGAATTCGGACCGCAACCTGCCACTACCGTATAACCATCTTTGCACAAACGCCTGCAAATTGGAGTTCCAATACCACCCATACCACCAGTAACATAAGCAACACGTTTTGACATACTTGTTCTCCTCATTGAATTTTAATTACTTAACAACAAACCCTCAAACTGCCCTTACCTTCACATACCGTCCGGGTGCGGCTTCAATTGCAGGAAATTCTGCGTTTCCAGGCGTGGCCGGCACTTTCACCATCTTGCCGCCATGCTCACTCAAAAAGGCCGACCATTCTGGCCACCAACTACCTGGGTGTTCTGTGGCACCGGCAAACCAGCTTTCTGCATCCAGGCCAGCTTGCTCATTGGTCCAATAACTTCTCTTCTTCTTGGCTGGAGGATTAACCACGCCAGCGATATGGCCCGATGCACCCAGCACAAAACGATTACGGTCTTTATGGCGTGGATTGAGCAAAGCCGTAGAAGCAAATGCTGCCTGCCATGGAACAATGTGATCTTCCCTGGAGCCATAGACAAAGCAAGGTGCATCGATTTTGCCCAGATCGACCTTGCTGCCTGCGACTGTCAATGCACCGGGCTGTTTGAGTTTGTTTTCCAGGTAGGTATTACGCAAATACCAACAAAACATCGGGCCTGGCAAATTAGTGCTATCGGCATTCCAGTACAAGAGATCAAACGGTGGCGGTGCTTCGCCCTTGAGGTAATTTGACTGTACATAATTCCAGACCAGGTCATTTGCCCTCAGGCTGGAGAAGGTGCTGGCCAGGTCTTTGCCCGGCAAGATGCCACGACGACCTATGGTTTGCTCGCGCATCTTGACTTGCATTTCATCGACAAACACATCCAGCACACCCGTCTGTGTAAAGTCGAGCAAGGTAGTCAGCAAGGTCAGGCTGCTGGCAGGATGTTCGCCACGTGCTGCAAGCACTGACAAGGCCGTAGAGATAATGGTCCCGCCTACGCAAAAGCCAAATGCATTGATCTTGTCTTGCTTGCTGATCTTTTGTGCGACCTTGATGGCTTGTATGGCACCGTCTTCGATATAGTCATTCCAGCTGACTTCGGCCATGCTTTCATCCGGATTTGCCCATGACACCAGGAACACTGTATGCCCCTGATCAACCGCATAACGTACGACCGAATTCTCAGGCTGCAAATCAAGGATATAAAATTTATTGATGCAAGGCGGCACCATCAACAAGGGACGCTGATGAACTGTCTTGGTGGTAGGCTGATACTGAATGAGCTGGAACAGATGGTTTTCATACACCACGGTACCGGCTGATGTTGCGACATTTTTGCCAACTTCGAAGGCGGATTCATCTGTCTGGGAAATGCGGCCTTTTTGCATATCGGCCAGCATTTGAGTAATACCCTTGGCAAGACTTTCGCCTTTGCTCTCGATCAGCTTGCTTTGCGCTTCGGGATTAGTGACCAGAAAATTGGCCGGCGACATCGCATCTATCATTTGCTGCACTGCAAAACCGATTTTCTGTTTTGTCTTGATTGGGGCCTGCACAGACTCTGCCATGGCCATCAAAAAACGTGCATTCAACAAATAAGATGCCGCACTATAAGAGTGCATGGCATGGTTGTGCCAGTCTGGGGCTGAGAAACGCCTGTCTTTCAGATCAGGGATTTTGGATACAGCAAAGTCTTGCCATAGCTTACCAAACTCTTGCATATACTCCGTTTGCAAGCGCGTCATGGTGGCAGGATCTATCTGCGCCCCCAAGTCCTTCAGCATATCTGCTGCGGGCATGGGGTTCATTGTTGCGGCAGGTTTCATCCACTCCTGCCATTTGTCTTGATTCACTAGCTGTGACATCCACTCGGAGTACATAGCTTGAGGATCGAAAGTCTTCATGCGTGCCTCCTGATTTTCGCGTATCGTTTAGAAATAATTTTAAGCTTTCTTTCCCTGATTAAATAAGCTGCAATGCCGAGCTACAATATCGTTCTCACTATTCAATTCTCACCATGGATGCGAGCATCAAGCATTCACAATAATAAGTAATAGGTTCTTATGCATATCGTTGCAATCGCCTGGATTTACGTCGTACTGATGATGTCGATCACAGAACACTCCGTCATCGCAGGCATCATGACTTTCCTCTTGTATTGCGTTTTTCCTTTAACAATAGTTTTATACCTGATGCGTACACCACAGCGCAAGCGTGAACGACTGGAAAAACAAGCTGCACTGCAAAAACAATCTGCAACTCCAACAGTTTCAGACGACCTTAAAGCATGTGAAGCACATGAAGCACATCCCAAACATCAAGCAGCCGAGACGAAAGCAGATTAAATCAAGCAGCTTCAATCGGGCGCTATCCAGATCAGGCTAGCCATTCTTCCGCTGACACCGTCACGGCGGTATGAATAGAACTCCGCCACTTCGGTCACCGTACAATGGTCTCCGCCAAAAACCTGGTCAAGACCGATGTCATTTAGCAATTTTCTTGCCAGCCCGTAAAGATCAGCCAGATATTTTTCTGTACCATCCTGCCTGGCTTGTACTTTGAAATAAGCCCGCGCATCAGGAATCTGTGCAGCAAAAGCATCAAGTACATCACGCCCTACTTCAAACTCTTGCGGCCCGATAGCCGGACCAAACCACGGAATAATTTCTTGCGCGCCCTTGTCCCTCATCGCTAACACGGTATTTTGCAGCACTCCCCCTGCCAACCCACGCCAGCCCGCATGGGCAGCCGCAACAACCTTACCGGCGACATCAGTAAACAAAACTGGCAAACAATCCGCAGTCAGCACGGCGCAGACCTGGCCTGCTTGCGTACTGAAGACAGCATCACCAATATTGGCATTGCCAACAATGAGGTCAGCCGCATTCAGTATTATATTGCCATGCACTTGTGATAAGAATATGACATCCGAAGGCAATTGGCGATTTAATTTATCCCGATTCTGTTTTACTGCGATGAGATTGTCGTTGACATGGTCGCCAAGATTGAGGCCAGCGCTGCCGCTCGCATCTCCATAAGAACCAAGACTGAACCCGCCATGACGGGTAGTGGTAAACGCCCGCACGTTTGCGGGCGCGTGCTGCCAGTTGGGCAGCACTACCGGGAAAGGAGCAAGATCAGCCAAGTTCTTGCTGTCTGGTTTCATACAGTCTGTATGCCAGCCTGCTGAAGTAATGCTGCAAAATCATCAGCCAGGGGGATTTCCCATTCCACATGCTCACCCGTGGTCGGGTGTGTCAGGCCAAGTTTACGTGCCTGCAACGCCTGACGGTGAAAGAAACGTGCCAGATGCTGTTTGCCATATAAGGGATCCCCCACCAGAGGAAAGCCCAGCGACAGCATGTGTACGCGTATCTGATGAGTACGGCCAGTTTCCAATTGGCAGGCAACCAGGCTGACAGGGAATTTTTCCAGCATGCCAGCGCCCACGCGCTGGAAATGCGTAACAGCAGGTTTGGCAAGCATACTTTGGGAAACCGCCATCTTGATACGGTCACGCGGATGTCTGGCCATCGGCGCATCGACTGTGCCTGACAAATTAGGTGTACCCCATACCAGCGCATTATATTCACGCTTGACTGTCCTGTCCTGCAGCTGACGCACCAGTTCAGTATGGGCAATCAGGGTTTTGGCGACCACCATCAGGCCAGAAGTATCTTTATCGAGTCTGTGGACGATGCCAGCACGTGGCACACCCAGCAAAGCTGGCCAGCGATACAGCAGGCCATTGAGCAAAGTGCCTGACCAGTTACCCGCTGCCGGGTGCACCACCATATCAGCCGGTTTGTTGATGACCAGGATGTCGTCATCTTCATACACCACGTTCAAAGGAATGTCTTCCGGCGCATAAGCGCCTTCATCAGGAGCAGCTTGTGGCTCAATAATGATTTTTTCATCACCGAGCATGGTCATCTTGCCACGACCTGGCTTGCCATCAACACTGACGAAACCGTCTTCTATCCACTGTTGGATGCGGCTTCTTGAATATTGTGGAACCAGTTTGGACAAAGTCTTGTCCAAACGCTCACCACAAGCATCCGAAGTGAGCTTTAATTCTATATTTTCTACTACAAGGGCAAAATCTTCGTCCACTTCGGTGGTATCGTTCAGCCCTTCCAATTCAGTGTCCAGGTCGGAATCTGACAAAATCACTGTAGTAGTTTGTTTCACATTTTTTGCCATCGGCTATAATCCGTAAATTGTTTTCATGCTCACGCACAAATTTATGCACATTAAATCTTTGAAATTGCTGGTTCTGGCTGTTGCCGCGTCCTTAAGTTTAAGCGGCTGCGGGGTGTTTGGTGAAAAAGGCGATGAGACCAAAACCTGGTCAGCATCAAAATTATACGCTGAAGCTAAAGACGAAATGTCCAGCGGGGGTTATGAAAAGGCAATTCAGTACTTTGAAAAACTGGAATCACGCTTCCCTTTCGGTACTTACGCACAACAAGCGCAGATGGAAACTGCCTACGCTTATTACAAACAAGGTGATCAGGCACAAGCACTGGCCGCGGTTGAACGCTTTATCAAGCTGCACCCAAATCATAGCCATGTAGATTACATGTATTATTTGCGCGGCGTGATCAACTTCAACGACCAGGTCGGCTTGCTCAATTTCCTGGCCAATCAGGATATCACCGAACGCGACCCTAAAGCCTCTCGCGATTCCTTTGATGCTTTCAAGCAACTGGCAATCCAGTTCCCAGATAGCAAGTATACGCCAGACGCGATCCTGCGCATGAAATATCTGGTGAATGCACTCGCGCAATATGACGTACACGTTGCACGTTATTACCTGCGCCGTGGCGCCTACCTGGCTTCAGCCAACCGTGCCCAGTCTGCCATCAAGGAATACCCGGATGCGCCATCCATTGAAGAAGCGATGTTCATTTTGATACGCTCCTACGATGCGATGGGCATGACAGAACTGCGAGACGATGCAAACCGCGTCTTCCTGCAGAACTACCCAAAAAGTGATTACCTGACAGGCAAAGCCGGTAAGCGCGATGCATGGTGGAAATTCTGGTAAAAATGCAATTGGCTCCTCTATGATGCAAAATCAGGGCACAAGTTTGTGCCCTGATTTATTAGATCAGTATTCATGCCACAATTCGGACATCAATCTTCCATTTTCCGCCTGAATACCCAGTTAGTGCTGGTCGACTCCTCTTCGCAGTAGGCATACCCCTCTTCAGCAAAGGCTTTCAAGTCATTTGCTTTGCGTATGCCGTGCTGTGCACTGTATCTGGCCATCAGTCCCCTGGCGCGTTTGGCATAAAAAGAAATGATTTTGTATTTGCCATTCTTCCAGTCCTGAAAGACCGGTGAAATCACAGTTGCCCCCAACACCGCTGGCCGTACTGCCTTGAAGTATTCATCCGATGCCAAATTCACCAGGATTTGTGATTTGTGTTGCTGAATTGCATCACTTAACAGTAAACTGATTTTGTCACCCCAAAAGCTATACAGATTTTTACCACGCTGATTGGCAAGTGCCGTTCCCATTTCCAATCTGTATGCCTGCAAGGCATCAAGCGGACGCAGTAACCCATATAAACCAGACAGAATACGCAGATGATTTTGCAGATATTTCAGTTGTGAAGACGTCAGGCTGGCGACATCCAGCCCTTCATAGACATCGCCATTGAATGCAAATACCGCTTGTTTACTATGACGCGCCGCCGGCTGCGGCATCCAGTCAGAAAAACGTTGTACATTCAATTGCGCGAGTGCCTGGGAAATATCCATCAAACTGCCCAACTGATCGGCACTATATGTTCTGACTACCTCTATCAATTCCTCTGCCTCGGCAAGAAAATGAGGTGTAGTCATCGTCCTGGTCTTTACGGGTGTTTCAAAATCCAGACTTTTGGCTGGAGATAATACAATAAGCATAAATTGAACTTAATAGACAAAAATGACCGACATCATACCTAAGCGCGTAATTCTTGACACGAATGTGTGCCTGGACTTATTTGTATTCAAAGATCCCCGATGGTCAGTCTTGCTTGATGACCTCGGCAATGGTCAGCTGCAAGCATTAACTCGCACAGATTGCCGCGATGAATGGCTGGCAGTACTCAGCTACCCTCATCTTGCAGCCAGACACGAAAGTGCAGAAACAGTGACCGCGCTGTTTGATGCCCACATCCAATGCCTGGCTCCGGCTGATACTGGCTACAAACTCCCCGTGTGCAGCGACAAGGATGATCAGAAATTCCTGGAGATTGCACGTGACGCAAAAGCTGAAGTGTTGATCACCAAAGACAAGGCTTTGCTTAAGCTCGCCAGAAAAATGAAGCAGGCTGGCATGTTCAGAATAGAGACGCCAGAACATTTTTTGCGAACTTACGTAAAAGAATGTGACAAAACTGCATCGGGCGTAACAAAAGAATGACAAATTTTATTACTCTGGGTTATTCTTCGGTAATGTCCTGCTACTATGAACATGAGCAAAAAGCAGTCTTGTTCATGGATAAAAATTACCCCCTGATTCAAGCAAAATAAATCAGGAAAAAACCGGAGTCCATGCGGAAACGTGGTATCTGAATGGCAGTAATACTCAGAGCATTTCTGCATACTCTCGCTGACACACCGTGACATTTGTGAAGCTTTACACAATGATCAATGCGATTATGGAGAACCAAGGACTATGACCGATTCAGCAGATGATCTGGACGCATTGTTTGAAGAAATGGCCAACCAGCGCCTGGAAACCAATGTAGAGTCCCCCTCTTCCCCGCCTTCTGGCAGCGAGCCTGACCAGCTTGAGCCGACTCCTGCCAAGTTCAATTTTCACAGCGACGATGAAAATGCCGCCAAACCCATTTTTGACCGGCTAGGTGGCCTCGTCAGAATGCTGCATGACTCCATGCGGGAGCTGGGTTATGACCGTTCATTGTCAGATGTGGCGGAGCAAATTGCCGATGCCCAGGGCAGACTGGAATATGTCGCGACCCTGACTGAACAGGCTGCCAACAAAGTCTTGAACGCGACAGACCTGGGCATGCCTGAGCAGGACGAGCTGGCCAAAAAAGCCAAATCAATGGATGCACGCTGGACAGACTTGTTTGACGGCAAACTCAGTGTGGATGAATTCAAGTCCCTGGCAAAAGATTCCAAAGCTTTTGCCAATAATGTGCTGACTGCCACAGACGCTGAAAAAGCGCGTCTGCTGGACATCATGATGGCACAGGACTTCCAGGATCTGACTGGTCAACTGATCAAGAAAGTAGTCGGCATCAACAAGCGGGTAGAACATGAGCTGGCGCAAATCCTGCTAGACAATGCCCCCTCTGACCTGAAAGAAAAAGCAGTAGAATTGATGGAAGGCCCTTCCGTCCCGAACGCAGCGTTGGAACAGGATGATGTAGATAACCTACTTGATAGTCTGGGTTTCTAATGGATGACATGCTCAAAGAATTTGTCGTCGAAGCGCTCGATCTGGCGACCAATGTAGAAGAACATCTGCTTTCGCTCGAGCGCAATCCCGGCGACATGAATACGCTGAATGCGGTATTCAGGTCCTTTCATACCATTAAGGGTGGCGCTGGCTTCATGAACTTGAGCGCCATGGTATCGGCCTGCCATTTAACCGAAAACCTCTTCGACGCCCTGCGCACGGGACAAGTTCCTGTCACGCCGGAAGCGATAGAAGCAGCGCTTGAGGCGAGCGGCTTTGTCGCAGATCAGTTAACTGCGCTCAATAATGGCACAGAGCCGGACAAGCTCTCTACCATGCCCAAGTCGCTGGAAAAAATGCTGACTGACGCCATAGAAATGAAAGGCGTCAGTAAAAAACCGGCAGCGGCGAAAGCCAAACCTGCAGAAGCGCCCAAGCCCGTAGAAAAGGCTGCGCCACCTGCGGCGAAAAAAGAGAATGACGGTGAACTTGACTGGGAAGCCTATTTCCGCGCTGTGACGCCGCCGGGCACCTTACCAGAGGCTGAGGCTGAAGCCGAAACAGTAGCCGAAGCAGAAGAGGAAGTGCATGCAACGGCACCGGCGCAGAGAGAGGAAACTGAAGCTGTCAAATCCTCGTTGTCAGGTGCCGAGGTCAAGCAAAACGCTCCTGCAAAAGAAGAAAGCATACGCATAGACGCCGTCAAGTTGAATGTCTTGCTTGAAGTTGCAGGTGAATCTGTACAGGCAGCCAACCAGGCAGCCGTATTACTTGAAAAACTGTCGCAATTCAAGTTTGACGGACAGGCCGCACCATTGATGTCTGCCCTGACTGAAACCCTGACACGCGCATCCCGTTACTCAACCGAGTTGCAACGTGCCACGCTGGCAACCCGCATGCAGCCTGTGGGACGTTTGTTCCAGAAATTCCCGCGACTGATCAGGGAACTGGCACGTGACCTTGGCAAAGAAGTTGATTTGAACATTGCCGGTGCTGAGACTGAAGTCGATCGCGTGGTCGTGGATAGCCTGTATGACCCGTTGGTCCACATGTTGCGCAACGCGCTTGATCACGGTATAGAAACCGCTGAAGAGCGCATCAATGCCAATAAATCACCCCGCGCCACGATTTCATTGAAAGCATGGCAGGAAGCCAGCAGCGTCATGATAGAAGTGACGGATGACGGCAAAGGCATGGATGCACAAAGACTGCGCGATAAAGCTGTCTCCAAGGGTTTGATCAATGCGCACGATGCCCGTACAGACGACGAGGCTTTCCAGCTCGTATTTTTACCAGGTTTTTCTACTAAAGAAGTTGCCTCCAGCGTATCTGGTCGTGGCGTTGGCAT
The DNA here is from genome assembly GCF_049340245.1 of Undibacterium sp. TC4M20W. Taxonomy (NCBI): domain Bacteria; kingdom Pseudomonadati; phylum Pseudomonadota; class Betaproteobacteria; order Burkholderiales; family Oxalobacteraceae; genus Undibacterium; species Undibacterium sp. TC4M20W. The sequence continues at coordinate 186,333 of NZ_JBMPPI010000007.1, read as the reverse complement.
GGACGTGGTAAAAACTGCGGTGGAACGCCATCGCGGCGCAATACGCATCGCCTCTCAGTTGGGAACAGGTACAACCTTCCTGATCCGTTTGCCAATTGAGTTGTCCATCGTACCAACCATGCTGGTTCGTACCGATGGTGCCTCACTGGCTTTGCCTATGGCAACCGTACAGCGTGTGGTTGAATTACCAGAAACCTTTGAAAGCGTCGGTGGCCAACCTGTTTTGCGTGATCTTGGCCGGCCTTTACCAGTCAAGTCTCTGGGCAAGATATTGGGCTACACACCAGCGTCAGAAAGAGTTGGTATCGTCATAGCAGCCCCCAGCCCTTACATCTTGTCTGTCGATGCGGTTGATGGCACTGCCGATCTGGTCATTAAACCGCTGACCTGTATCAGCACACCAGGCATTACGGGTACTGCCCGCTCTGCTGAAGGTGAACTGGTACTGGTGATCAGCTTGTCCTTCCTGATTGATGGCTGCAAGACCAGGGAACGCATTACCGCCTGATCCCGTATCAAGAGCAAGCAAGTGATAAACGCATTTTGACCAAATCTGTCAAAATGCGTTTATTCTTTTTATAGCCGCGCGGCACCTCATGAACACTCCCCCACTCTCTCCACAAGATTTGATGCTGGAGAATAAGTTTGCAGAACTTCCCCGGTATTTTTATACCCAGCTTTCAGCCAGCCCTATAGATAAACCCTATCTGGTCGCGGCCAGCGATGAAGTTGCCGCGCAATTGAACCTGGATCAGGTAAGTCTTAACTCTCCAGAATTTTTGAATTACTTTTCAGGCAACCAGGTTCTTCCTGGCAGCAAACCGCTGGCAGCGGTATATTCAGGCCATCAGTTTGGTGTTTGGGCCGGTCAATTGGGTGATGGCCGCGCCTTATTGCTTGGTGGTATATCGCATGCTGGCCAACATCTGGAAATCCAGCTCAAAGGTGCAGGCATGACGCCATATTCACGCATGGGTGATGGGCGTGCGGTATTACGCTCTTCCATTCGTGAATTTTTATGCTCTGAAGCGATGGCAGCATTGAACATACCCACTTCGCGTGCGCTGTGTGTCATAGGCTCAGACCAGATGGTTTTTCGCGAAACACCAGAAACCAGCGCTGTTGTCGCCCGCGTAGCACCGAGCTTTGTACGCTTTGGCTCGTTTGAGCATTGGTATTACAACGACAGGATGGATGATTTGCGACAACTGGCTGATTATGTCATCCAGCATTCTTACCCAGAACTGCAGACAGAAAACAATCCTTACCAGTCGCTACTGGCCACCGTCACCACGCGTACGGCAGAACTCATGGCGCAATGGCAGGCTGTGGGCTTCATGCATGGCGTCATGAATACCGACAATATGTCCATCATCGGCCAGACGCTGGACTATGGCCCGTTCGGCTTCATGGAAGCTTATGATGAAAAACATATCTGCAATCATACTGACCAGCAAGGTCGTTATTCTTACCGCATGCAGCCAGCCATAGGCAACTGGAATTGCCAGGCTTTGGCACAAGCTTTATCGCCGCTGATAGGCAGTGTCGATGACACCAATGCAGCACTCAGTCATTATCCTGCCGTTTATCGACAAAAATGGTCAGAACTCATGCATCAAAAATTTGGCCTGAAGACAGATCACGAGGCTGATCTTGACTTGTTCGCAGGCTTTTTCACTTTGTTACAAAGTAATCATGCTGACTTCACCCTGAGTTTCCGCCATTTGAGTAAGCTTTCGAACCAGAAATCGACCAATGATGAGCTGCTACGTGATTTGTTTCTGGACAGGGATAGTCTGGACACATGGCTACTGAATTACCGGGCGCGTCTGGCAATGGAACAAAGTGATGAACAGACACGTCAAACCAGTATGCAGTCAGTCAATCCAAAATATATTTTAAGAAATTATCTTGCCCAGCAGGCTATAGAAAAAGCACAACAGAAGGATTTTTCAGAAGTCAGGAAACTTTTGAGCATTCTGGAAAATCCCTATGACGAACAAGAGGAACACGACGACTATGCAAGCTTGCCGCCAGACTGGGCAAAGCATCTGGAAGTCAGTTGTTCATCCTGATATAGAGCAAAAACAAAGCAGAAGTGAAGAGGAAATCATGAGTAAAATCGTCAAGTCAGATGCCGAATGGAAAGCGCAGCTGAGCTCCATGGAGTATGAAGTCACCAGGCACGCAGCCACTGAGCGCGCTTTTACCGGCAAATTCTGGGACCACCACGAAGCCGGCATCTATACCTGCGTCTGTTGCAACACGCCTTTGTTTGCCTCCGATGCCAAATTTGACTCCGGTTGCGGCTGGCCAAGCTACTTCAGGGCATTAAATCCAGCCTATGTACGTGAAAAAGTTGATACATCTCATGGCATGACGCGCACTGAGATTTTGTGTAATATCTGCGACGCTCATCTGGGCCATGTATTTCCTGACGGGCCACCACCTACAAGGTTGCGCTATTGCATCAATTCAGCCTCCTTGAAGTTTGATCCTGTAGTTTGATCCTGTAATTTGATCCCGTAAAAACTGATTGTTTGTAAATGAAATTTCTTTTTGATATGTTTCCGGTAGTTTTGTTTTTTCTCACCCTTAAATGGGGTGAGAAAAATGCAAGTGCTGCACAATCCATCGTCTCCGACTATTTTTCCGGCATAGTGTCTGGCGGTGCAACCACTGCTGAACTGGCCCCTATTTTGTTGGCTACAGCAATTACCTTGGTCGCGTCAGTATTTCAGATAGGTTATCTGCTAATACGTCGCAAGAAAGTGGATGCCATGCTATGGATTTCATTCATCATTATCATGGTGTTTGGTGGTGCCACCTTGTATTTCCAAAACGAAGCTTTTATCAAGTGGAAGCCAACTGTACTTTATTGGTGCTACTGCGGTGCATTTGCCTTGGCACAGTTTGTATTCAAGAGTAACTTGATTCAATTGGCGATGGGTGAGCAAATCAAGTTGCCAGAGCATATCTGGACACGACTTAGCTATGCATGGATGGCGTATTTCTTGCTCATGGGTTTCGTTAACCTGTATGTGGCATTTAATTTCTCCACGGATACCTGGGCTAATTTCAAACTCCTGGCCGTTGTTGCCATCATGCCAGCATTTATCATTATCCAGAGTCTGTTTCTGGCTAAATACATGGAAGAACCTGCACAATGACGCGCACGGAGAAAATATTAGCCCGTCTGAATGAAACCTTGCAGCCAGTTGACTGTCAGTTAACAGATGACTCCGAGGCTCATCGGGGTCATGCCGGCGCGGCTGGTGGCGCAGGTCATTACAGTGTAAGAATAGTTTGTCAGCAATTTGAAGGATTAAACCGCATTTCTCGCCATCGACTAGTGTATGATGCCGTTGGCGTTATGATGCAAACGGAAATTCATGCCCTCAATATCGTGGCATTAAGTCCGTCAGAGATACCGACCTAAGCAGTTTATTTATAATCCGTTTTATTTATTTTGTTATTTAGGAACAGACAATGACTTTTAAACCTGCTCATTTGCTGGTAGTACTTCTTGCAACTGCCCTGCCTGCAATGGCTCAGAACGTAGCTACAGTTAATGGCAAGGCTATTCCAGCCAGCCAACTTGAAGCATTAGTAAAACAAGCGGTAACGCAAGGCCAGCAGCAGGATACTCCTCAGCTGCGCGCACAGATCAAGCAAGACCTGATCGTCAATGAAGTCTTGATACAAGAGGCCGAAAAGTCAGGACTGGCAAAAAATGCCGATGTAAAGCAAGCTATCGAACAAGCACGTCAAACCATCCTGGTTCGCGCAATGATGTTTGATTACCTGAAAAAGAATCCTGTCACTGATGCTGAAGTTCAAGCAGAATACGACAAGCAAAAAGCTCAGGCAGGTGACAAAGAATATCACCTGTTCAACATCGTTCTTGATACAGAAGATGAAGCAAAAGCCACAATCTCCAAATTAAAAGGTGGCGCCAAATTTGAAGAGCTGGCAAAACAAGTCTCCAAAGATCCTGGCAATGCATCCAAAGGTGGCGATCTGGATTGGTCCGTACCAAGCAACTGGCCGCCAGCATTCGCTCAGGCATTGACCAAGCTGCAAAAAGGTCAATTTACAGAAACACCTGTAAAAATGACTGATGCTCAAGGTAAAGACAAGTTCCACATCGTCAAGCTGGATGATACGCGTACTGCAAAATTCCCTACACTTGAAGAAGTGAAACGTGATTTTGTAAATGGTATTTCTCAGCAACGTCTGCAAGCATATCAGCAGACCCTGATCAAAAAGGCCAAAATCGCCCCATAAGGTGATGAGGTTTTAAAACAAAAGAGGCGCATTGCGCCTCTTTTGTTTTCCAGCACTTAATTATTCATATTTACTGGTATTTATTGATAATGCTGTTCAATTTGCCATTCCGCTGCAACTCCGCCAAGCCTTTGTCAAGCTGATCTATGATTTGTGCAGCCTGGGGATGTTCCTTGCTGACACCAAAATGCAGAGGGTATTTTTCAGTCTGCGGCAAGCTCTGTATCTTGTATGTACTCATGTCCAGAGGCAAAAGACTCAGACGGGCAAAGCCCCATAACACTTCTTGCATATCCACCACAATATCGCAATGCCCCCGCTCAATCTTGCGCATGAGACTGGTATAACTGGTTGCACCACTCTCTATGGCAGAGGCTGGCAAACGCGTATAAAAAGTTGATGAACCATGCAAAGAGCAAACCTTATATTTCTCCAAATCACTAAGGACTTGCAATGGTGGTTGTGGAAAGCGCTTTGCTGAATACAAATAGGAAGGTGTCAGGCTGTGATAACTACGGGAAAACAGATAAATTTTTTCACGTTCGGGGTTCCTGAATACCGACATGACAACATCAAAACCTGCACGTGCCTGCACCTCAGCCAGACAACGTGCCCATGGCCTTAGTTCTATTCTGGGATCAATAAAGATGTTTCGCAAAACCTCGGCTGACAAACCTTCTACTGGCGATCCGGCAGCCTTCACATAAGACATGGGCGGCCAATTACTATCACCGCCACACGCACGCACGGTATCAGCTGCACGGACATCATGCAAGTTAAGCAACAAAGCAAAGAATAATAAGTATCGCATTTATCTAGAGAAAGTTTCCCTGGCGATTCATTATAAGGAAAGCTGTGCCTTCCAGACGCTTTATTCCATACTCAAAATGTAAATCATCTTCATAAAGCATAGACCAAATAAAACGGGCGAAACCATTTTCATGATTTCGCCCCTTATATTGTCTGCAGCAGAGATCAACCTACAAAAACGCGCGCATTGCGGAACATACGCATCCACGGAGAATCTTCACCCCAGCCATCTGGATGCCATGAATGCAAGACTGAACGGAATACACGCTCAGCGTGTGGCATCAACACGGTAAAGCGGCCATCTTCATTGGTAACCGAGGTAATACCTTGTGGCGAACCATTCGGGTTATAGGGATAAGCTTCTGTCGCCAGGCCCGCATTATTGATAAAGCGCATGGCCACCTGCGCCTCCGCAATATCACCGGTGGTTGAGAAGTCAGCAAAACCTTCGCCATGAGCGATGGCGATAGGAGTTTGCGTACCTGCCATACCCTGGAAGAAGATGGATGCAGACTCGGCCACTTCCACCATGGCAAAACGGCCTTCAAATTGCTCAGACTTGTTCTTCGTGAATTTAGGCCATGCCTGCGCTCCAGGGATAATGGATTTCAAATTACTCATCATCTGGCAGCCATTACAGATACCCAGACCAAAGGTGTCGTCGCGATGGAAGAATTGCGAGAATTGATCAGACATCATGGCATTGAACAAGATCGTTTTAGCCCAGCCCTCACCTGCCCCCAGTACGTCACCATAAGAGAAACCACCAACGGCGATCAAGCCCTTGAAGTCAGCCAGTTTTGCACGACCAGCTATCAGGTCACTCATGTGCACATCTACAGCTTCGAAACCGGATTTGTGCATGACATAAGCGGTTTCTATATGCGAGTTCACGCCCTGCTCACGCAAGATGGCGACCTTGGGACGTGCGCCAGTAGCAATGAATGGCGCAGCCACATCTTGCTGCGGATCGAAACTCAGTTTAGGCTGCATGCCTGGATCATTGGCATCAACGATGCGTGCATATTCTGCATCAGCACCTGCAGGGTTGTCGCGCAAGCGAGCGATTTGCCAGCTGGTTTTGCTCCATAACTGGTGCAATGCAGTTCTTGGCTGATTATAAATTTGCTTGGCATCGCGGGTAAATTCGATGATGCCACTATTGTTTGGCTTGCCTATGATATGACTGCAAGCACCCAGATTAAAGCTGCGCAAGACATCCATGACTTCTGAACGCTGTTCAGTACGCACTTGTATCACGGCACCCAACTCTTCATTGAACAAGGCGCGCAAGGTCATATCGTTGCGACGCTCAGATATCTGGCTGGCCCAGTTCTTGGCATCACCCTGGTCTGCCGCATGCTCGCTATCCATGGTCAGGATATCGAGATTAACAGACAAGCCAGCACGACCAGCGAAGGCCATTTCACACAGGCTGGCATACAGGCCGCCGTCAGAGCGGTCATGGTAAGCCAGCAGTTTGTCTTCACTATTCAACTGCTGGATAGCAGCGAAGAAAGCCTTCAGATCTTCTGCACTATCGACGTCGGGCGCATCGTTACCCAACTGCTGCATGACTTGTGCGAAGCAGGATGCGCCCAAACGATTTTTGCCACGACCCAGATCGATCAGGATCAGACTGGTATCGCCCTGGTCCAGGCGGATTTGCGGCGTCAGTGACTTGCGTACATCATAGACTGGCGAGAAGGCAGAAATAATCAAAGATACTGGTGAAGTCACCGCCTTGCTTTGGCCTTCATCCTTCCAGGTTGTACGCATGGACAAAGAGTCTTTACCCACCGGGATGCTGATACCCAGCGCCGGGCACAATTCCATACCAACCGCTTTGACCGTATCAAACAAGGCCGCATCCTGACCAGGCTGGCCACAGGCTGCCATCCAGTTGGCTGACAGTTTGATATCCGAAATATCTTTGATCGGTGCAGCAGCGATGTTGGTGATGGCTTCACCGACGGCCATACGGCCCGACGCAGCAGCATCAATCACGGCCAGCGGAGTACGCTCGCCCATGGACATGGCTTCACCCAGATAGCCTTCCAGACTCATGGTGGTCACGGCGCAATCAGCTACCGGCACCTGCCATGGCCCTACCATCTGGTCACGCACTGATGTTGCGCCAACCGTGCGGTCACCAATGGTGATCAGGAAGGATTTGTCAGCAACCGTAGGCAGGCTTAATACGCGCTCAGCGGCAACTTGCAGATCGATACCAGTCAGATCGATTTTCGGGAAATCATTGCTGACATGGCTAACATCTCTGTGCATTTTTGGCGGTTTGCCCAGCAAGACATTCATGGGCATATCGACTGGCGAAGTGTCGTTCAGCGGATCGATGACGCGCAATTGACGTTCTTCAGTCGCAGTACCAACTACGGCAAACGGACAACGCTCACGTTCACAGAAATGACGGAACAGTTCCAGGCTTTCTGGTGCTATGCCCAGGACATAACGCTCCTGCGATTCATTACTCCAGATTTCTTTCGGCGCCATGCCGCTTTCTTCCAGCGGTACTTTACGCAAATCAAACAGCGCGCCGCGCTTGGCATCATTGGTAATTTCAGGGAAAGCATTCGACAAACCACCGGCACCGACGTCATGGATGGACAGGACAGGATTATCGTCACCCAACTGCCAGCAGGAATTAATGACCTCTTGCGCACGTCGTTCCATCTCAGGGTTGCCACGCTGTACGGAATCAAAATCCAGATCGGCAGTGTTGGTACCTGTCGCCATCGAAGAAGCAGCACTACCACCCATGCCTATGCGCATGCCTGGGCCACCCAGTTGTATCAACAGCGTGCCCACAGGCAGATCATTCTTTTTGGTGTGCCTGTCAGAGATATTACCTATGCCACCGGCGATCATGATGGGCTTGTGATAGCCATAGACAGTGCCGCCAACATTTTGTTCGAAGGTACGGAAGTAACCACCCAGAACCGGACGACCGAATTCATTATTGAAAGCAGCACCACCCAAAGGGCCTTCTATCATGATTTGCAGCGGTGAGGCGATGCGGTCTGGCTTGCCGTAGGCATTCGCATCGGCTTTTGCAGTCAGGCTGTCGCCAGCGTTTTCCCAGGCCTGGCGTGCCCCTGGCAGCATCAGATTGGAGACAGTAAAACCTGTCAGACCAGCTTTTGGACGGGCACCACGGCCTGTCGCACCTTCATCGCGAATTTCGCCACCAGCGCCGGTAGAAGCGCCTGGAAATGGAGAAATGGCGGTCGGGTGATTATGCGTTTCCACCTTCATCAAGGTGTGCGTCAGTTCTTCTATGACCTTGTACACCTGGTCTTTACCTGAAGGGAAGAAACGATTGACGACTGCACCTTCCATGATGGAAGAATTGTCGCTGTAGGCAACAATAGTGCCTTTGGGTTGCAACTCATGGGTATTCTTGATCATCTGGAACAGGGATTTATCCTGTTTCTGACCATCGATAGTCCAGTCTGCATTGAAAATCTTGTGACGGCAATGTTCGCTGTTTGCCTGGGCAAACATCATGAGCTCAACATCAGTCGGATTACGCTTGGCAGTGGTAAAGGCATCGACCAGGTAATCGATCTCGTCATCTGACAAGGCCAGACCGAGTTCGGTGTTCGCCTGCAGCAGTGCAGCCTTGCCACCTTGGAGTACATCAACATGTTCCAGTTCTTTAGCGACCAATTCAGAGAATAGTGCCTGGGCTTGCTGTGCATCGGCCAGCACCATTTCTGTCATACGGTCATGCAAGAGCGCTGCCACCTGTTCACGGCTGCCATCAGCAAGTTTTTTAGCGCCGCCCAGCAAACCTGTCTTGACTTGCACATAATAGATAATGCCGCGTTCCAGACGATGGATATGTGTCATGCCGCAATTATGGACGATGTCTGTAGCCTTGCTGGCCCATGGCGAGATCGTGCCAAAACGCGGGATCACGACAAACACATCACCGTCGCTGCTGGCAGCAAAGGCATCGCCATACACCAACAGAGCATTCAGGCGGTCAGCGTCTTCCTTGACCAGTTCAGATGCCGTATCGACAAAATGAACATAGCGGCCGCTGACGCCAACGATATTGGCATCGACAGCTTGCAAACGAGAGAGAAGACCGGAGGTACGAAAAGCAGACAGGGCGTTGGAGCCTGGCAATATCAACATGGTGAGCGAGGTAGTTGAGGCACAGTACACAAAACCTGCCGTGCACAAATGCTGGTTGGATCAGAAAGCGTGATTATACCTTGATGCCCAACCTGACTCCAGACGCCAGCAGGAAGAAATTGCCTTGACTACCAAACTCAATTCATAAACAGGGTGCTGCGGCCAATTTTTTTACTGTTTTTGAATTTATGTGCATATCTTTTATCATTAAAACTTGCCATATCTTCATCCAGCACAACCAGGCTGACTGATTGCTCATTAGTAATTTTATCAAAGGCAGTGTCTGAAACGACAATATCGTTCTTGTGCAGTTTAATTCCCCAAAACAAATCACTGCTACGGCTCTCAACTACACGCACCGGTTTCTTTAAATAAAATGGTAAGGAAGATTGATGTTCAAATACCTTAAATAAAAACACTTCACGCTTCTCAGCTGACGCATGCAATTCAGCCACCAGGGGTTGAGTAGAAGTCCATTGCGCAGCGGCTTGCAAAAGCCCAATAAACGCCAGCAGTATCAATGCCGGCAAAGTGATAAACGGGAAGAGTCCAAAGCTTGGCTTGCGCCATACAAGAACCGCAACACCTGCGCTCAACACACAAGCGGACAACATGAAGACCCGCAAAAATTGCTTGCCATCCATGCCATAGACCAGCAGAGAAGACAGCTGATGATTCACCTGCTTGCCTATCCACCAGGCAGCAAGGCCAAACAATGCTGCCAAAAACATGCCCACCAGTGCCCTGCCCCATGCGGCACCAAAGCCTCTGTCTTCGAGGGCAATCGCCAATTGCAATGCCGCCAGCGGCATCACAACGACAAGATAATAATTCGCCTTGGCACTGGATAAAGAGAAAAACAGGACTGGCATGATCCAGGCGCAAGCCAAGAAAAAATGCAGTGTTCTGGGTGTTTGCTGCCTTGCCTTGACGAATAAGAGCACAGGCAAAAAGAAGGACCACGGAAAAAGATAGAGCACCATCCTTGGCAAGTAATACCACCAGGCACCGGCGTAGTAATCATGTGGCTCGCGCTTACCCAAAAAACGCAGCACATGTTCATTGATGAAATAAAACCAGGCAAATATGGGCTCGGCCCATATGGCGGCGATATGCCAGGGCAAGGCTATCAATAAGAAAATCCCTATCGCTTTTGGATCAAACCAGGCGATGATTCTTTTTTGAAAGTCTCTTAGCGAACTGGAAAACAGTATGGTGTAAATAAAGCTCACCGCACCAAACAAAATAATGGCAACAAAGCCCTTTGCCAGCAAGGCAAATGCCAATAAACCCAAACACCAGTTGAGTTTCTTTTTTTCACCTGAGACACTGTACAGATAGCCAAACATCAGCGCACCTGTCAAGAATACAGTCAGCAGCATGTCAAACATCAGGGTGCGCGACATCGCCATGACACCCAGACCACTGATGAACATCAAGGCAGCCAGACGCGAGGCAGCAACCCGTGCTATCTGCCGGCCAAACCACAAAATCAAAGCCACGCAAGACAGTGCCGACATCGCTGGCACCAGCCGGGCTGCCCATTCATTTTCGCCAAACACAGCAAAAGAAATCGCCGTCAACCAGTACAGCAGAGGCGGTTTTTCCATATAGGCCAGACCATTCAGGTGTGGAATGATCCAATGATGCCAGTCACCAGAGGCCAGCATCTCCCTGGGAATTTCTGCGTACAGGCCCTCGTTGTTGTCTAATATGGGGTAGCAACCAAGACCATAAGCCAAAAAGAAAATAGTAAGTAACCAGACCAGCCAGGCGGGTATGGTGGTTGGAGACACTTCATTTTTGGCTTGCACAACACTCATAGATGGAACGATTTATTTCCCACGAGAATGGGACTTGTCTCAATTTAATTTTCAAGTAGCGAACTTTATCTACTCTTGCCAAATAAAGCAAAAAAAAGACAAGCAAAGCTGCTTGTCTTTTTGATTAACGTAAAACCTGATCAGGCTACAGAAGCAACATTTTTTGCCCAGACTAGCGCTGCCATATGCGCAGCATTTAAATCTGGTGGAGTGATCTTCAGTGACTCTGCCAGAGAGCCAACCAGCATGCTGTTCAACTCACACGCCTCAGCCAGTGCCAGAAAAGGTCCATAAGTACCACCACGGGATATCAGGGCCTCAGTGACCACTTCAGGCAACTGTATTGAAGACAGCACCTCTTCCATGGGAATACCCAACAACCTGTCCAGCAAAGAGAACATGCCTGCCACAAATAGGTTTTCGGCCTCGCTCTTGGACATTTTGCTCTGACCCAGAATTTCAGCCAGGCGACCACGGACGATGGCAGTCTCCAGCAAGACCGGAGAATAGCCACTAGTGCTCGCTGTTGCCAGCAACAGCGTCAGCCAGCGGTACAAAGGACTATAACCCAGCATCTGCACTGCATGCTTCAAGGACTGCACTTCAGTACGCAAACCAAAGCCAGCCGAGTTTATGTAACGCAAAAGCTTATAGGCCAGTGTTGCATCGCGTTTGACAACCGCTTCAAGCTGCTGGATGTCGGCATTTTTTCTGACCATTTCCATCAACTGCAAAATAGTCGTTTGCGAGGTATTTAAAGTCTTGGGAGCAGTACTTGGCCTCGGTGTCAGGTGTAATTTACCGACAAAGCTGTCAAGCCCCAGGGCTGAACAGGCATCAAAATCTTGCCAGGCATTGACATTGCGGGCAACCATGCGCACCGTTGATTGCTTCAGTGTCGCATACACCTTTGCTTGCGAGGCAAAATTAGCCGCATTCAATTTGACTTCAAGGTGGGTAATTTGCGCAAAATAAGAGCGCTCCAGCGTCGTTACCTCAGCACCACGCAGGCAAATACCATAACCTAGTTGACGCAACTCCGTCACCGCAGCGAGCGTATCAGGGTCAGCGAAGTATTTTTTATGGAGTATGAGTACAGTGTTCTTAGCCGGAAGTTGCTTCAGGCCTTCTGCATGCAATAACTCAGGCACTGCTTCGAGAAACAACAGGCTGTCACCGAGCAAAAATCCCTTGTCGTCATCATGCAATTGCACTGCGACGAATTCAAGCAAGGCACTCAGGCTTTCCGTGCTTGCTTCTGCATTCTGATCTGGCTGCTGCCAGGAAATCTGAAAACCGATGACTCTTTGTTTAGGATCGAGTAAGGGCTCTCTTACGATGAAACTTTCTTCTATCATCTTAGTATTATTTATGTTGGATTAATATGATTGAAAAATTCAGAACCCAAGTTACCGGCAATTCAACGAAACTGACTCCGCTTTATAACTACCAGGCAACCCTTTGCGTATTGATTGAAGTGCTGACAGGCAACACTATAATATCTCGCAGCACAAAACTGAAGATATATGCTCGGCATTATTTGCTACTTGATGTAACACCTAATCAGGCATAGCTGCAAAGCCTTGCGATTTTGTGCAATCTGCGCGGGAGACTTGATGCTTAGCACCTGGATTAAAGTGCTGACTCTTGCCATCTCCCGGCAAAATTGATTGCCCTGCTATTTTATTTTCCCAGTTTCTCGAAAATCTTAGTCAGTTTTTCATCCAGTGTGGCTGCAGTAAATGGTTTTACTACATAGCCATTTGCACCAGCCTGCGCAGCAGCGATGATGTTTTCTTTTTTGGCTTCAGCCGTGACCATGAGTACCGGCATTTTTGACAAAGCTGGATCAGCACGGATGTGCTGCAACATAGTCAGCCCATCCATGTTAGGCATATTCCAGTCTGAAATGACGAAATCGAAATCACCATTCTTCAACTTTGCCAGCCCCATTGCACCGTCTTCGGCTTCATCGACATTGGAATATCCCAATTCTTTCAGCAAATTCCGTACTATGCGACGCATAGTAGAAAAATCGTCGACTACTAAAAATTTGAGATTTTGATCAGCCATGAATTACTCCACTATTTCTTTAAGGACAGTTATTAGCATTATCGGACAAATTGAGATAAAACGGTGGTGAAATTGCTGTAACACATTAAATTCTATCAAAACGTCACACCCTGAGGGCTCTGCTGCCATGCGTAGCAAGGTAATGCAGTACCTTGGTGGGCAATTCATTCAAAGGACCAACCTCATGTGTCGCGCCAATTGCAATTGCTTCACGCGGCATACCAAATACTACACAACTTGCTTCATCTTGGGCAAAATTGTATGCACCAGCATTTTTCATTTCCAGCATGCCAGCCGCACCATCCTTGCCCATACCAGTCAATATCACGCCAACAGCATTTTTGCCGGCATAAGTGGCAGCAGACCTGAACAGGACATCCACTGAAGGCCGGTGCCGGTTAACCGGCTCCCCCTGATCCAGCTGTGTCACGTAGTTGGCACCGCTACGCCCCAGCAAGAGATGCGAATGCCCAGGAGCGATGTAGGCATGGCCAGGCAAAACACGTTCTCCACCTGCAGCCTCAGACACCGAAATCTTGCACAAGCCATCAAGACGCTTGGCAAAAGACCGCGTAAATCCTTCTGGCATATGCTGTGTAATTAAAATGCCAGGGCAATCAGAAGGCATTTGTACCAGGAAATTCTTGATTGCCTCGGTACCACCAGTGGATGCGCCAATAATAATCAGTTTTTCACTACTGGTCAGAGGATTGCGAACTTGTGGCAATACACCAACATGCGCCTGACCGGGAGTCACTACGGGCGCAGTTCTTGGCCTGATTCTGGCTTTGGAGGCGATCCGGATCTTGTCCGTAATCAGTTCAGTGTATTCAAGCATGCCACTTTGTATCGACAGCTTGGGTTTGGTGACGAAATCAACCGCCCCCAACTCCAGTGCACGCATGGTAATTTCAGAGCCCCGCTCAGTCAGTGACGACACCATGATGACAGGCATAGGACGCAAGCGCATCAGGCGCTCAAGAAAATCCAGGCCATCCATCTTTGGCATTTCCACATCCAGCGTCAGCACATCCGGATTGGTCTGCTTGATCAGCTCACGTGCGACCAGAGGATCAGGGGCAACACCAACCACCTCCATATCGGGCTGGCTGCTGATGATCTCACTCATGACGCTACGGATCAGCGCAGAATCATCGACAATTAATACTTTAATCTTCATTCGCAAACACTCCGCGTTCAGTCTCAGCCACCGACATCACACATACAAAATAACTAGAACAAATCGACTTCACCACCAACTGAAGTCGTCTTGAGCCTGCTGGCATAATCCTGCTCGCGCCTTCTCAGGGTATCGTTATGTTCCACTTTGAGTTTCTTGACCAGCACCTTACCGGTTCTGGGGAAAAAATAGACTTTGCGCGGGTAAATATCATTGAGATCTTCAGCAATGACACGCATTCTTTCAGCCCGCAAATAATCGAGTACAAATCTGGCGTTACGCTCGCCCACATTGATGGCAGTAAAGCCGCGCAAGACATTGCCGCCGCCAAACACCTTGGCTTCCATGTTTTCGCGTTTGGCTCCTGCCTTTAACAGTTCATTGATCAACACTTCCATCGCATAGGTGCCATAGCGCATGGAGGCCGACACTGGATTATCTGCGTCCCCGCCGCTATCTGGCAACATGAAATGATTCATGCCACCGACACCGGAAACGCGGTCACGAATGCACGCAGAAACACAGGAACCCAGCACCGTAACAATCAGCATGTCCTTGTTGGTAAAATAAAATTCACCTGGCAGTATTTTGGCGGCATCACAATCGAAAGTTCTGTCGTAATAGACATTCGTTGCAAAATGCTCTTCACTTAGCTGGCTCATGGATTACCCTTTTGCAAATTGCGCAATGTCGCTTTGTTGCCTGCCGTCTGGGATTTACCCAGCTCATAGACTGTTTTCCCTCTCAGCTTGAAATCATCTGAGACATACAGGAAATTTTCTGAATGACCGGCAAACAACAGACCGTCTGACTTCATCAAGGGAACAAATTTCTTCAAGATTTTACCTTGTGTAGGTTTGTCAAAATAAATCATGACATTCCGGCAAAAAATTGCATCGAATTCGCCACTGAGAGGCCAGCCATCTTCCAATAAATTCAACTGCTTGAATGTAACCAGGTCCCGTAATTCTGGCCTCACTCTGACCAGGCCTTCCTGTGCACCCTTGCCTTTCAAGAAGAATTTTCGTGTTCTCTCCGCAGATAATTTTTCTATACGATCAAGGTTATATACACCACGGGATGCTGTCTCCAGCACATTGGTGTCTATATCCGTGGCAATAATGTGCGCGGGCGGGCGCAGAGTTCCGAATGCTTCGCAAAGCGTAATGGCTATAGAATAAGGTTCTTCGCCGGTAGAGCTGGCAGAACACCAGATATTGACCGGCTCATGTTTCCTGGCAATGTGTTCAGCGAGTATGGGGAAGTGATGCTCTTCCCTGAAGAAGGAAGTCAGATTAGTCGTCAGGGCATTGGTAAATGCCTCCCATTCAGACTCAATCTGATTGCTTTCAAGGCCATCAAGATATTCAGAAAACGAGCTGATACCAGTCGCCCGCAAACGACGTGCAAGCCGGCTATATACCATTTCCTGTTTGCTATCTGCCAAGGAAATGCCAGCTCGTTTGTAAATCAGATCTCTGACACGGTCAAAATCCCTGGAGTTAAATGCAAACTCCTTTGAAGTGTCTGATCTGGCTTTATCGATGGATTTCGTCATTCAATGCTTTCCCAAACTTTCCCCGTCTTGTTTCAGAGACGAAAGCTGATTTCAAATAAAAATCCAGATAATCAAGATTACAAAGACATTTTGCCAGACTGAAAGATATTTACTGTTAATTAAGTTAAATTACAAACGTCTTTACTACGGTACTGTGACATTTTGATATGACTAGTGTTTTAAGCTGGACACTCGCAAGTATCCAGACATAAACACCTTCTACATCCGTAGCTTCAAAATTCTTCCCAGTCGTCTTCAGCAGGTTTGCCTGGCGCAGCAACTGGCTTGCTGGCGCGCGCACCCGCATTGCCTGACGCAGGGCTCGCCGCCCTTGGCAAAGCCTTCACTTGAGGCCGCGCATTTGCGACAGGCTTATTAACATTGCTTGCCACCTTGCTGACTACCGGTTTGGCTTGCTGACTTATTTGGGCAGCATTTCCATTGAGTTTGAATACGCTGACCGCTTGCGCCAATGCTACGGCCTGCTCCTCCATACTCTCTGCCGCTGCTGCTGCCTGCTCAACCAGAGCTGCATTCTGCTGCGTCATTTCATCCATTTGCGTAATCGCCAGGTTTACCTGTTCTATCCCTGAACTTTGTTCCTGGCTGGCCGCTGTGATCTCGCTCATGATGTCTGCCACATGCTGGACGCTGGTGACAATCTCATCCATAGTCTTGCCTGCCTCATCAACGAGCTTACTACCTTGATCAACTTTATCGACTGAGTCGCTGATGAGGGATTTGATTTCTTTCGCTGCACTGGCACTGCGTTGTGCAAGGTTACGCACTTCTGCTGCAACCACGGCAAAACCACGCCCCTGCTCACCTGCCCTGGCAGCTTCTACCGCTGCATTCAAGGCCAGGATATTGGTCTGGAAGGCGATGCCATCAATGACACCAATGATATCGACGATCTTGCGGGAACTCTCTTTGATCGAGCCCATGGTATTGACCACTTGCCCTACGACTTCACCACCTTTGACCGCAACGCTGGAAGCAGAAACCACAAGCTGATTGGCCTGACGGGCATTGTCGGCATTTTGCCTGACCGTGCTGGTCAGTTCTTCCATGGAACTGGCGGTTTCTTCCAGTGAGCTGGCCTGTGATTCTGTACGGCTTGAGAGGTCGGCATTACCTGAGGCTATTTCTTGCGAAGCCACGGTAATTGTTTCTGTACCCGTCCTGACCTGTCCGACTGTTGAGGCCAGATTGTCATTCATGTTTTTCAGAGCCTGAAACAGCGACGTCACTTCATCATGGCCGGATACGCTTACCTGGCTGCGCAAATCACCTTCTGCCACTGTTTCAGCGAGACTCAGAGCTTCTTGCAAAGGCTGGGTGATGCTGCGGGTGATGGTCCAGGCAAACAGGGCACCAACTATCACGGCTGACGTGAGTATGAGGTACAGCCAGAATGTCAGTTTTGCACCTGCCACTGCGAAATTTTCAAATACCTGTTTTGAGGCGACATCCTGCAAATCAACCAATTTGTTCATTTCCACGATGGATTTTGAACTCAATGGGTCTATCACCGTAGCAATGATTTTTGCAGCACCTTCTGCATTAAAAGCCAGCGCCTGACCTACCGCATCCTTTAATGGCTTTTCGATTTCCTTATCTACTTTGGCGATGTCACCAAGAATTTTCTTTTCTTCCTCATTCAAGCCAAGGGAAGCAATTTTTTCTTTTGCCTCTTCATACTTTTTCCTTTGGGTCTTGACCTTGGTTTCTTCTTTTTGCATTTCACCAACATCGGACTGTATGCCGATATTGCGCATCGCAATGCCGCCTTCAAACAAGGCGCTCTTCATGTTATTGGCCAAAACTTGCTTTTGTGCCGCCATGTTCAAGCCTTCTATCATGGCCTTGCGGTTGTTGCCGCTCAAAGCATTGACGAACAAGATCACGGCGATCAGACCCACCAAAATAAGTCCAAAGCCAACACCCAAACGAGTACCAATTTTAAAATTTCTCAGATTCATAGCGTCTCCTATTTATTTTTTAGTCAGTTCTATGTCTACATTTTTTATCAGTAGCCACTCAGAGAGAAACTAGATCATCATGCTGCAGCATCAACAAGCCCCATTTCTGGACTCGACATCAATTTGTCTATATCAACAAGTATCAACATACGGTCATCCAGCGTACCCAGACCAATCAGGAAATCAGTGCTGAAAGTCGTTCCCATTTCAGGAGCCGGTCTGACTTGTTCGGGCAATAAAGTCGTTACATCGGAAACGCTATCGACCACCATGCCGACTATACGCCCTTCTATATTGAGAATGATGACTACCGTGAACTGGTCATAAGTAGGCGTCCCCAAATTGAATTTGATACGCATATCGACCACAGGCACAATAATGCCGCGCAAGTTGATAACGCCCTTCAAAAAATCAGGGGCATTAGCAATTCTTGTCACGGCCTCATAACCACGTATTTCCTGCACCTTGAGAATGTCGATACCATATTCTTCATTACCCAAAGTAAAAGCAAGGAATTCATGCCCGGCAATATCAGATTTGGCTCCGTCATTGGAAGCATCACCACCATGTGAAATTTGCGTCATTTCTTTTTCCTCGTCTTAAATTTCTGATTCAATCTTCATCGCGCAGTACGCAAAACAGCTGCGACATCCAAAATAAGTGCAACGCCACCATCACCCAGGATAGTTGCGCCAGAGATCCCCGGGACCTTCTTGTAATTTGATTCTATATTTTTTACTACAACCTGCTGCTGTCCTACCAGATCATCAACAAACAAGGCGGCTTTTTTGCCATCTACTTCAACGATGACAACGATGCCATCAGAAGGGTCGGTGTACTTTGGTTCAATATCAAAGTACTCGTATAAAGGTACCAACGGCAGATATTCATCACGCACTTTTACTACCCTGCCCTTGCCACTGATTTCTTTGATATCTGCCTTGGCTGGTTGCAGCGACTCCATGACAAAGCCCAGCGGCAAAATATAAATTTCATTGCCGAATTTAATCGACATGCCGTCAAGTATCGCCAGCGTCAATGGCAAGGAGATCGTAATCGTCGTACCATAACCCATGGCGGAGCGTATATCGACCACACCACCCATGGCCGCAATATTACGCTTGACTACATCCATACCCACACCACGGCCAGAAACATCTGTCACCGTCTCAGCAGTGGAAAAGCCCGGTGCAAAAATCAGCAACCAGACTTCACTATCGCTCATGGAATCAGAAACCGCCAGACCATTTTGCCTGGCCTTGGCAAGAATTTTTTCCCTGTGCAGGCCACCACCGTCATCACTGACTTCGATGACGATATTGCCGCCCTGATGTACTGCGGACAGAGACAATTTACCGGTCTCGCTTTTACCAGTCAGGGCCCTTGCAGCAGGCATCTCTATACCATGATCAATACTATTTCTGACCAGGTGCGTTAAGGGATCGACAATGCGTTCGATCAAACCCTTATCAAGCTCGGTGGAAGCACCATAAGTAACGAATTCAACCTTCTTGCCGAGTTTACTGGCCAAGTCCCTGACCATGCGCGGGAAACGCGAAAAAACATAATCCATAGGCATCATGCGTATGGACATCACTGCCTCTTGCAGGTCGCGGGTATTTCTTGTCAGATGGGCGACACTACTCAGCAAACGCTCATTCGCAATCGGGTCAAGGTCCTGAGTCCGTTGCTCCAGCATCGCCTGGGTAATCACCAGTTCGCCAATCAGGTTGATCAGTTGATCAACTTTTTCTATGCCTACCCTGATGGTGGAAGACTCTTGAGAAGCAGCAGGTTTTTCCACTTTTTTCTCAGCTTGTGGTGCCTGCTTCTCGGGTTGCACTATCTCTGGCGTTTTTTCGACAACGGCATCAGACTTGCCTTCTTCTGGCGGGAACATTGATTCCAACGGTTCAAAAAAGCCATAGCCCAAGTCATCGTCAGTTGGGGCAGCTTTACTGGCAGGCAGATTCGCTATCTGTTCTTCGGTGATTTTCAGTGTATCGGGATTGAGAATGAAAGAGCAGATAGATATGATGTCATCCTTGCTCTCATTGGTGCGCAATGCAAGAACCACATTCTTGCCATTATTATCGAGCCGTGAAATCGCCCCTAAAAGGCCGAGTTCAGACATGATGGCTGCAGCATCTGCCTCTGACACGTCAGGCATTTCAATTTTGTATGCCGTATTGAACACGACATCTGCATGGTCGATTTCTGAATGATGGCTGATAAAACTCGCGGTGGGCGCGGCCACCGGCACCGCATCCTGCGATAAGGACTGCAATAACATCCTGACATCTGCGACCGCATCCTGATCGACAGGCGTGCCCAGCCTGTGCCCATCAAGCTGCATCTTTAAAATATCTTTGGCAATCAGAAAAGCATCGACATGCTCCCCTGTCAACGCCATTTCTCCCTTGCGTATTTTATCGAGCAGTGACTCCAGTATATGCGTCACTTCCGTCATATCTGTCAGGCCAAAGGTCGAAGCACCGCCCTTGATGGAATGAGCTGCCCTGAATATGGCATTCAAATCCTCAGGATCAGGCGAAGAGATATCGACGCCAAGTAACAATTTTTCCTTCTCGGCAAGAAGCTCTTCCGCCTCGTCGAAAAACACTTGGAAAAACTGACTCATGTCAATCGTCATTATTAAACTCCGTGATTTTCATTTGTTTGCCCAGACACCGGGCCAATAATTCAGCCAATCACTTTTTTAACTACTTCAGTCAACTTTTGTGGATCAAAGGGCTTCACCAGCCAGCCATTCGCACCGGCCGCACGCCCCTTCGCCTTCATGTCATCACTTGATTCTGTTGTCAGCATCAGGATAGGTACACGCGCATAAGATGGCAAACCGCGCAGGGATTTGATCAGGGTCAGGCCATCCATGCGTGGCATGTTTTGATCAGTCAGCACCAGATCAACCACCTGGTTACGCGCTTTTTCCAGACCATCCTGGCCATCTACTGCCTCTATTACCTGATATCCGGCTGCTTTTAAACTGAAAGCGACCATCTGCCTCAGAGAGCCAGAATCATCCACAGCTAAAATTGTCTTGGCCATATTTACTCCGTTATACGAATTGTAGGCAGCTTAAGCTTGCTGCCACTTGATTTAAAATAACTCTATGTCACCGCTATCCATATGCTTTTGATGCACTGCTTTACGTAACAAATTCTTCAGGTCGGCGCTTTGTTTTTCCAGGCGCACGGTGGTCTCGCGCAACAAGGCTGTCAACTCGTCCGTTTCACCGTCATGCTCTATATCATTACCCACCACGCCCAGGGTGCCCAATACTTCACGCAAACCTTCGCAACGCTGTAATGTGCGCGAGATCAACTGGCTGGTCAAATCCTGGAATTGCAAACTGGTCACAGCCGAACTGATATGTGTTGCGATATCTCCCTGAATTGCCTTGAGCCGTAACACACTGTCATCTGCAACACTGCCAGAACTGATGATCAGATTGATTTCTTCCTGTTCGCTTGATATTGCTGCATGCAGCGCCATGAAGCTGACACCCAGCTTTTCTATCGCTTCACCCAAGAGTATCGTTGTTTGCGCAAGGTCAGTCTCAACCTCCAGCAAATGTGCATTTCCATGATCAGACACACCTGATAAAAGTTGCTTAACCTGAGAACCCAACAGTTTCTTTTTGGACATCTTAAGCATCCTATCTATGCATATTGACTTAATGATGCTGCAGTCTTATTTGTAGCTTGCGTATATCAAGGTTTGACTGAAATTTCAGCGCTTGAGTCAGACTGATTTGCAACCTCAATAGAGCCGCCGTCCTGCGAAGCAGATTCTTCTGCTTTTTTATTCATGACGATGATGCTAATTCTGCGGTTAATCGGATTCAGAGGGTCTGCCTTGTCGAACAAAACAGAGGACGACAATCCGACGACCCTCAACACCTTGGTCTCATCCATGCCACCATAAATCAACTCCCGCCTGGAGGCGTTGGCACGGTCGGCAGACAATTCCCAATTGCTATAACCGCGTTCACCACTACCATAAGGCGCAGAATCAGTATGACCAGAAAGGCTGATGCGATTAGGTACATCATTAAGTGCCTTGCCTATTTCATGCAGGATTTCCCTCGTATAGGGTTGCAGATCCGCCTTGGCTGAGGCAAACATGGGGCGATTTTGTTCATCCACCATCTGTATGCGCAAACCGTCTGTGGTGATATCAAGTAAAAGCTGCTTCTTGTATTGCTTCAGTGTAGGGTTGGATTCTATGGCCGCTTCAATCTTGGACTTCAGGCCCTTTAAGCGCTCAGCCTCAACCTTTGCCAGAGCAGCCTCGGCAGCCTGCAGGTTATAAGTTTTCTTTTGCGTGTCAATCTCACCTTTACGGCTTTGCCCTTCACGCGCACTCAAATCCTTGCCGCCACCTTTGATCACGCTGGAACTGTCACCACTACCATCGCCACCCGCCATTGCCACTTTTAAAGGAGTTTGAAAATACTCAGCGATACCATTCAAATTACCTTTGGCAGTAGAGCCCAGCAACCACATTAACAGGAAAAACGCCATCATCGCCGTCACAAAGTCGGCGTAGGCAATTTTCCAGGCGCCACCATGATGGCCGCCGGCTACCTTCTTGATGCGCTTTACAATAATTGGTCGTAGTTCTTCGCTTGCCATCATCAATCCAGTTTTTATTATTTAGATTTCGATTGCTTAATATGTTCTTCCAGCTCGCTGAACGTCGGTCTTTCAGTGGAATACAACACCTTGCGGCCAAACTCTACAGCCAATGCCGGCGCATAACCATTCAGGCTGGCCAGCAAAGTCACCTTGATGCACTGGAAGGTCTTGGATGATTCATCCAGTTGCTGCTCCATCAAACCAGCCAGCGGACCAACAAAACCATAAGCCAGCAAAATACCCAGGAAAGTACCCACCAGGGCATGTGCAATCAGGATACCGAGTTCTGATGGCGGGATACCCACAGACTCCATCGTATGCACCACCCCCATCACCGCAGCCACGATACCGAAGGCTGGCAAGCCATCACCGAGCTTGGCAATGAAGTGGGCAGGAACCGCACCTTCGTGATGATGCGTTTCCAATTCATTGTCCATCAGGTTTTCAATCTGGAAGGCGTCCATATTCCCTGAAACCATCAGGCGCAGGTAATCCCCTATGAATTCCATCATATGGTGGTCATGAACAATAGAAGGATATTTGCTGAACAAGGGGCTGTCTTCGGGCTTTTCAATATCACCCTCGATAGACATCAGACCTTCTTTGCGTACCTTGGTCAGGACGTCAAACAGCATGGTCATCAATTCCATATACAAGGCTTTTGTATATTTGGAACCTTTCAAGACGCTGGGCAAGGCCTTGACGGTAGCCTTCAGGGTTTTCGCATTATTACCAACCAGAGAAGCGCCAAGTGCGGCGCCACCTATCATCAATAATTCCAGGGGTTGGAACAACACGGCCAAATGTCCACCGGACATGACAAAGCCACCAAACACTGAGCCCAACACGACGAGATAGCCGACGATAACTAACACGAGCTTTTACTCCTTAGAGGGAATTTTTTATAATATCGACTACACTACCTCAGTCCGGAAGCATTCACCACAAATGGAAGGTTAAATATTGCTTCAGGAATACATTTCACTATATGCATTATATGCGCCAGACATACAGAACGGGGTCATTCGCATTGCTTTTTATAGTTAAATCCGCCTCAACACCTGGCACTTTGAATTCATAACTCATGAATTGCGTACCCAGCCGCATCTCAGCACTGACCTTTTCCCACAAGTCTGGCATGGCCGCAGGCGACAGGTAAGCAAAGACCACATCGAATTCAGCGAAATCCAGTTGCAAATAATCTTTTAAATAGAAATGAACCTTAGGTCCCGCCCATTTAGCCCTTAACCAGCTGACCAGCCAGGGGAAAGGCGCGACTTCTACCCCAAAAAAAGACTGCTGGGGTCGTAACTTGGCAAGACTGACCGAGACACCACCAAAACCGCTGCCAATATCAATAAAAGACAAATCATCATGCACAGGTAGTTGCTCAAGAATACACGGCAACAAACTGGATTTGGAAGGAAAATATGGAACTTGAGTGCGGTAAGTTGACCAAAACAACAATACCATCACCACAAAAATACCCAGACTGACACCCGGGTGCAGCTGAAAGACCAGCGAAGCGACAACTGCAAAGGGAAAGATGAATTGTATCAACCACCACCACCAGTTCATACGCAGCAAGTAACTGCACGCAGAAGCAAGGCTTGCGTGAATGAAAAGCAGTAAGAAGGGAGAAGGTTTGCTACCGAATTGCCACCGGTCGGTGGCATATAGCAGATAAGACAGAAGCAGAGCAAATAACTGGATAAGCACTGCAAGGATGACAGGCGAAGAAAACACTCCGTCATCCGGTAGGAGTTTGCCTTTGCGGGTTTTAGATGATGCTACCTCCAAGGCTCCTCCTGAATTTTATGCCACTTTATGCCACCATTTCCAGCGCGGCCTCCGCATCTTTTGCTTTTTTTGTTTTACCTGCCCGTGACGGGACGTGGCATAAACCACAAGCATAATCATCATGCAAATCCAGGCTATGCGCAACAAAATGCCCGCTGCATTTGCAACATTTTGCAAAACTGAGCATTTTGCCTTCAAAGAAGCGCACCAGCGTCCAGGCGCGCGTCAGAGACAGAACAGGCTCCTCACCTGCAGGAACAGGTACTTGCTCCAGATACAGGCGATACGCCTTGATGACTGCATCAATACCATCCACACCGGCATGCTCACGCAGATATTTATGGATATTCATGAACAGGGAAGAATGGATATTTGGCTGCCAGGTAATAAACCAGTCGGCAGAAAAAGGCAGCATGCCTTTTGGAGGAGATACACCCTTCAACTCCTTGTATATCTTCAGCAGACGCTCACGCGACAAGGAAGTCTCGGATTCCAGCAACTGCAATCTGGCACCCAGATTGACCAATTCAATTGCCAGTTGAATTTCGTGAGCCTCGTTTACTACGCTTTTGCTTGCCATGATATTTCTCCGTCCGCTTTGATTCAATGTCCGACAAATTAATGGATTTCTTCAACTGGCTGACCAGCCATCAAAATCGCAGCATGGGAATGCGCAAGCGCACGCTCCTTGTTGTAATTTGTCAACATACACAAAATCGAGCTGTCTTCGAAACGGAAACGCGCCAACATCATATTGGAACCAGCCAGCTTCAAGATCTGGGCATTATTCAAACCTTCTATCAGGTCCGCAATTTCTTTGCCTATACCCAAACGGAAAATAGCGGTCGCTTTATCAGCGCGAATCATTTGTTGTGCCAACATCAAATAACTCAAATTGGCATCCCGAATCTCGGCCATCATATCGTTCTGCGTCATTTTCCCACCCTCCAGTTTTGTTATCAGCGGCATGTTTGCGTTGCCAGTGAGATACATTGTGCAGGTTGGTCAAAAGCGGCTGTATAAGCGCGATTCCGTATTTAAACCAAGAATAAAACGAAGACATGCCGTAGGAAAATATCCTACAGGCACATTTAGACATCTACAAAATGGAATTTCGTAGAAAACAGATTTTTATTTTTTCGGATCAGCAAAATCAGCCAATTCAAAAAACATCAATGAAAACAAAGACTTGCGCAAAATTCGATCTTTTACTGCATCGTCTTATAATTATTAACGGCAGCACTTTAGAAAACTTTAGGGAAAATTTAAAAATATTTTCGAATTATTTTCATACCCCTCTAACGGCAACAAATTGTGAAATCTTTAGGGTTGGACTCAAAAAAAATCAAAAAAAAATCACCTGTTTGCAACAGGTGATCCTTTTTGATGCCTTTATGTGGCTTTTTAAGCTACTACTTTTCACATTTATTACATTTAAAACAATATGAAACAAAATTGCCTCAGTATATTTCCTACACAGTCGTATGCCAGATGCACTTATCTTTGATTTGCTTATCCAACCCCGTCAGTAATGTCTCATGCTCGCCCATTTCCTCTTCCGTCGCCATTAAGACTGCGATCTCTCCAACGGGCGCATCAAAGGCCACGACTTCTTGCACTTTTGGGGTGTCGTCTTCTTCGATATCAATTTCAAAACTGTTCTGCCCACGCGACATTGCCAGGAAAACATCTGCCAGCAATTCAGCATCCAGCAAAGCGCCATGCAGTTTGCGGTGGGAGTTGGAAATTTCATAACGGGTACAAAGGGCATCCAGCGAATTACGCTTCCCTGGATGCAATTCTTTTGCCTGTACCAGGGTATCAATGACGCTAGGGCAATATTCGGTCAATACCGGCAAGTTCAGACGTGCTAGTTCGGCATTCAAAAAGCCCACGTCAAAAGGTGCGTTATGAATAATGATTTCTGCATCTTTGATATATTCGCAAAACTCTTCCGCGACCTGGGCAAACTTGGGCTTGTCACTTAAAAACTCGGTTGTCAGTCCGTGGACTGCCAACGCACCCTCTTCAGAGTCACGCTCTGGGTTGATGTAACGATGAAAATTATTACCCGTCAGCTTGCGGTTAATTAATTCTACGCAACCAATTTCAATGATGCGGTCGCCATTGCGCGCATTCAAACCCGTGGTTTCGGTATCAAGGACCAATTGCCTACGCATGTTCACTATTCCTATAAAGCTACAACACTTAATTTAATCAAAAACCCAGCGCAGGGAGATGCCGGCAGCCAGCTCACTCTGGCAAAACCGGCTCTGCATCCCGACTCCGGCGGCAAATAATAAATCTTTGCCAATAGAGACATAAGGTAAGCGCTCCCGTTGCCAGAAAGGTATCTGCAAGGACTGATAATGACTCTTCATATCACGGGTAGGCCGGTTTACTGCCAGCTTGAGGCGTTCCCCTCCCCTGCGCAAATGCATGGTCAGCGGCTGCTGCTTTAACCAGGAGGCATCCAGCCCATGCTCAGCCGTATCAAAATACAGGCTGCCAGCAAACTCTGGGAAGTGAATATGATCCTGACTTTCCCAGACGAACTCCCGCAACTGCTCTTGCTCAGCCATTCCGGCATTTTGCGCAGACAGATAGACGATGTTTTTATAGCGATGTATGGCGACAGTATCGTGGTGCACCGTAATACGCGCGTCTTCACGCCCCTCAAATAGCTGGCTTTGCATTTCCTTCAGGCGTGAAGTCGTAGGCATGCGTAAGCCCGCCCTTGAAAACCAGTAACGAAACAAATTATCCCTGCGGGCAGGACTTAACTCACGCATGGCGGCAATACCCAGCCCTGTATCAACTGAGCAACTGGCAAAATCCTGCTGAGCGACTTCAAGCATCAAATCTTGTGCAGCCTGGAAATGCGTAGCCGAACGGGCTATACGCTCCGAGTAACCCGGTGACAGGGTATCAAGTACCGGCATGACGCTATGACGTATGGCATTACGCAGATAGCGCTGGTCAGCATTTGACTCATCTTCTATATAGCTCAGGCCCCGCTGACTTGCATAGACTTCCAGCGTTGCCCGCTTTTCAGACAACAATGGCCGCCCCAGCATGACTTGGTCGTGACCAAACAGATTAGGTGCACGATGACAAACATCCATGCCTGACATCCCGGCCACTCCGCTACCACGCAGCAATTGCAATAACAGGGTTTCTGCCTGGTCATCCTGATGATGGGCTGCCAGAATCAAGGGAATGCCAGTATCTTTCGCCATTCGCCCCAAAGCTTCATAGCGCCCCTTACGGGCAGACGCCTCGACACCATCACCGCTGTCGCGGGACACCTGGATACGTTCGGCATGAAAACTGACTTCGCCTGTAACGCATACAGCCCGGCAATGATCAAGCCAGGCATCCGCATTTGGACTCAGGCCGTGATGTACGTGAAAAGCATGCAGTGAGATTTTGGCGCGGCGGCAGTAATTGATTGCCAGGTCAAGCAAGACCGTTGAATCCAGACCGCCGCTATAGCCTACTGCGAGGCCATTTTGCAATTTTCCTGCGCAGAGGTCAGCAAAGGAATCAGCAATAATGGCATCGAGTTTTTTTGAGAATGTTTGCTCAAGACTGGAGCAATGTTGATCTGGCCTCATTCAGCAAGTTTCGTTTCCTTAAACTTGCCATAGCTCATTAATTTCTCATGGCGGGCAGCCAGCAAGTCTTTGGTTTTAACACCCTGGAATTGACGCAAGGTATCTGCCAAAGCACGTTTAACCAGAGCACACATCTGTTTTGGATCCCTGTGGGCACCACCCAGGGGCTCATTGATGATCTTGTCGATCAAACCCATGGCTTTCAGTCTGTGGGCTGTCAAGCCTAGTGCCTCGGCCGCATCAGATGCACGGTCAGATGTCTTCCACAGGATGGAAGCACAACCTTCTGGGGAAATCACGGAATAAGTCGCGTATTGCAACATCAGCACAGCATCGCCAACCGCCAGCGCCAATGCACCGCCAGAACCACCTTCACCAATAATGGTAGTGATCAGGGGCACTTTCAATTCTGCCATGACATACAGATTGTGACCGATGGCTTCCGACTGACCGCGCTCTTCAGCGTCTATACCGGGCCAGGCACCCGTGGTATCGACAAAGGTAAATACGGGAATATCGAATTTTTCAGCCAGTTTCATCAGACGCATGGCCTTGCGGTAGCCTTCTGGCTTGGGCATACCAAAATTACGCAGGGCACGTTCTTTGGTATCGCGACCTTTTTGGTGGCCCATGACCATGCAGGCCTGACCATTAAATCGTGCCAGACCACCAACAATGGACTGATCATCAGAGAAACTGCGGTCACCATGCAACTCATGGAAATCGGTAAACATCTGATTCACGTAGTCCATGGTATATGGACGCTGGGGATGACGGGAAATTTGCGACACTTGCCATGGGGTCAACTTGGCGTAAATATCCTTCGTCAACATCTGGCTTTTCTTCGACAGCCTGTCTATTTCTTCAGAAATATCGACTGCTGAATCATCCTGAACAAAACGCAGTTCTTCTATTTTTGTTTCCAGCTCTGCAATTGATTGTTCAAAATTTAAAAATGTCGTTTTAGTCATCGTGCCTCCTTAACATCACACGAGTTGATAAAAAAATCCAATTTCATTCTGGCGCGGACGCAATGTTTAATTGAATAAAGTGTCGCTTTGCCAAGCGTACAAAAGAACCATTTAGATGATTTTTTTGCAAAATTCATAAGCCTGCATATTGGACATATTGTCCTGACGGAGCAGATTAGATATCAAAAATGGTCTCGCTGTCCAGTGTTCAGCACTTTTTGTCTGGGTCGGGGCCGACAAAATCATCCCTGATAATCTGCTGCAGCGAGCAAATTCACTGGCAATATTCAACCGCCCCGCAGCAGAACATCATGGAATTTGTTGCAACTGAAAAATAAACAGGAGCCAAAGTGCAGCTTACTTGTCAAAGTAATTGTCAAACACCCATAGTCAGCAACTTATTTGATAAGATGACGCTTTGCTTAATAGTCAGTATACCATTGCAGCTTACATGTTCTGCCAAACTCCTATAAATCCAAGACCGAACACCATGCGCCACATTTTAAAGAATGTTGTTACCTCAGTTCTTACGTTATCTAGCCTGTCATTGCTGTTGATGTCCGCTCACGTCAGGGCAGATGATGCTGCCGACGTTGGCAAATTGCTCAGATCTGGTCAGGTAAGCGAAGCCTTGCAAAAAGTCGAGGCCGCCCTGGCGCAACGCCCCAAGGATGCGCAGATGCGTTTTCTGAAGGGATTGATACTGACAGAACAGAACAAATCCGCTGAAGCCATCACCGTTTTCTCGAAGCTGACTGACGATTACCCGGAATTGCCCGAGCCTTACAACAACCTGGCCGTCCTGTATGCCTCGTCAGGCCAGTATGACAAGGCCCGTGCGGCCCTGGAAATGGCCATCAGGACCAATCCAACTTATGGCACGGCTCACGAAAACCTCGGTGATGTATATGCAAAACTGGCGAGCCAGGCCTATGACAAGGCCTTGCAGCTTGATGCCAGCAATAATACTGCCAAGTTAAAACTGACCCTGGTCAAAAATCTGGTGGGCAATACTACTGGTGGCACTAATCCTAAAACTGCCATGGCATCCCAGGCTGCTGCGGGCACAGCGCCCCCGACCAAGGCCAGCGCTGCCACAGTCGCGGCTGCAAAACCCGAAGCAGAAACAGCCAAGCCAGAACCAAAATCCAAACCGGTACCTGCGGTCACTGCTTCTGGCGACAAGTCAGAAGACGATGTGCTCAAAGCGGTAGAAAACTGGGCCAAGGCCTGGAGCAGCAAGGACACCAATGCCTATCTGGGGCATTACGCAAAAGACTTTCAGACACCAAAAGGTGAATCCTACAAAGCCTGGGCTGACGAACGTCGCAACAGGATAGAAGGCAAAGGCCGCATCAATGTCAAAATTGAATCTGCCAAAATTGATGTCGATGGCAACACTGCGACGGTCAAGTTCCGCCAGATATATACGTCTGACCAGCTGACTGCCAATAGCCGCAAAACCTTGCACATGGTGAAGCAAGATGGCAAATGGCAGATCAAACAGGAGCGTGCGGGTAGCTAATGTTTTTCGCTGTCAATTCTGATGCTCCGGCCACAAACACAGCCGGAAAATCACGCATTTTTGCTGTTCTTGCACTGACATGCCTGGCGTACCTGGTTACGCCGCTGCAAGTCATGGCCAAGTCACGCCCCAATAAAGTTGCTCCGGCCGAGATTAATCCAAATGCCCCTGATCCAGATGCCCTGTTAATCGAGGTTTACAAAAACCTGGCGGCAAATAATCTGCAGCAGGCGCAAACCAAGATTGATGCGCTGGTAGAAGCCTACCCGCACTTCCAGTTGGCGCACCTGATACAGGGCGACCTGCTGCTGATGCACACCCGCCCGGTACGCAGTTTTGGTGTCGGTGCACTGACACAGCCAGATAAACTGAAAGACTTGAGGGATGAGGCAGCGGCGCGCATACGCTCCTACCGTGAGCGCCCGGCCCCTGACCTGATACCTAAGGCCATACTGCAATTACGGGATGACCAGAAACAGGCCATCGTCGTCGATGCGAAAAAATCGCGCTTATATGTGTATGAGAATGCGGCAGGGCAGCCCCGTCTGATCAATGACTTCTACATCAGCCAGGGAAAATTTGGCATCAACAAGCTCAAAGAAGGTGATCAAAAAACACCTATAGGCGTGTATTACATTACCAGCCGCCTGGCTGGCACCAAATTGCCAAGCTTTTATGGTCCTGGCGCCCTGCCTTTGAATTATCCAAATGAATGGGACAAGTTCAATGGCCGCAATGGCTCAGGCATCTGGTTGCATGGCATGCCACCAGAGAGCTTCAGCCGTCCCCCGCTGGCATCAGATGGCTGCGTAGTTTTGACGAATCCGGACTTTTTAAAAATATCGTCCATGGTCGATATAGGAAAAACGCCCGTCATCATCAGTGAGCAAGTGGAATTCGTCAGTCGCAATAAATGGATACTGGACAGAAACTTTGCCGAAAAATTGCTGGATGACTGGCGCCTGGACATGCAAAGCCAGAATGCCAACCGCATTCTGACAAACTATTCACGCAACTTTAAAACTACCCAGGGCGACAATTTGAATACCTGGTTTCCCAAACAGCAGCAAAGCTGGGATAACTGGCATAATCCTGCTATTAAGTTAAAAGATGTGACCCATTTCCGCTACCCAGGCAAAGACGAGCTGATAGTCAGCACCTTTACCCAGGAAACCAGCAATGGGAAAAGCAAAGCGGCCATTCGTAAGCGCCAGTACTGGCTGAAAGAAGCAGCCAGATGGCGCATAATTTACGAAACCACTGTCTAAACCTTTGTGTACCCTTAATTCATCAACCAATAACGTATGCTGAATATGAAAATTTCAAAATCCGGACTACATAGCGTATTACTGGGCACCTGCCTGATGATGGCAAGTGCTTTCAGTTTTGCTGAAGGGCAACCTAAAGTTTCCCTGAAGACCAATATGGGTGAAATCGTCATTGAGCTCTACCCGGAAGCAGCCCCAAAAACAGTGGATAATTTTCTCAAGTATGTCAAAAGCGGGCATTACAAAGGAACGATCTTTCATCGTGTCATTGATAATTTCATGATACAGGGTGGCGGTTACGACAAGGACATGAAGGAAAAACCGACAAATAAACCTGTACCGCTGGAAGCACGGGAAGCACTGGAACATGGCTTGAAAAACGACCTAGGTGTCGTTGCCATGGCCCGTACGCAAGACCCTAATTCTGCCAGCGCGCAGTTTTTTATCAATGTCAAAGACAATGACTTCCTGAATCACCAGGTCTTGCCTGAAGGTGATCCGGTCGAATTCCAGTACCGTGGCAATCCCGTCAGTGAAAGGCGCGCCCGCGCATTGGCAATGACTGCTGGCTATACCCCCTTTGGCAAAGTCATCAAGGGCATGGAAGTCGTAGAAAAAATTAAAGTGGTAGAAACTGGTGAGGCTAAAATGATGCAAAATGTACCAAACAAACCAGTTATCATCCAATCCGCTACCTTGTTAAAATAAACAAATCACTAAACTTTTTAAAATGAAGGACTATCATGGCCGTTATTCTGACCACCAACTTCGGTGACATCAAGATTGAACTGAACGAAGAAAAAGCTCCAAAAACTGTTGCCAATTTCCTGGCCTATGTTGAATCTGGTCACTACAACGGTACGATTTTCCATCGCGTGATTGATGGCTTCATGATACAAGGCGGCGGTTTTGAGCCAGGCATGAACCAAAAATCCACCAATGCGCCTATCGAAAATGAAGCCAAGAATGGCTTGAAAAACGAGCGTTATGCATTGGCCATGGCACGTACTGGCGACCCGCATTCTGCTTCTGCCCAGTTCTTCATCAACACGGCAAATAACAGCTTCCTTGACTATCCAGGTCAGGACGGCTGGGGTTACTGCGTATTTGGCAAAGTCGTCGAAGGCACGGATATTGTTGATAAAATCAAAGGCGTTAAAACTACACGCACTGGCATGTTCCAGGACGTACCGGTAGAAAACGTCGTGATCGAAAAAACACAGATCGTTTAATCGCATACGCTCCCACTACCCTACTTCATGATCGCAGACCACAACGCGAATCAGTCAAAAGCGCAACCTGAACTGGTTGCGCTTTTTGTTTCTGACACACACTTAAATCCTGCCCTGCCCCTCACCACGGTGGCGTTCCTGAGCTTTCTCGATAAACAGGCGGTGCAGGCCAAGGCCCTGTATTTGCTGGGTGACTTGTTTGAATATTGGGTGGGCGACGACAATATCGACGATCCCTATAATGCATCCATAGTTCATGCCCTGCGCAAAGTCCATGATCAGGGTGTGCAACTGTACTGGATAGCAGGTAACCGTGACTTTTTGATAGGCCGCGATTTTTCTGCAGCGACTGGAGCAGTGTTATTGGAAGACCCCACTGTTATCGATTTAGCCGGGAAAAAAGTGGTGATCGCGCATGGCGATGCGCAGTGCACAGATGACCACGCTTACATGAAATTCCGTGCGCAAGTCAGGCAAGTGGAGTGGCAAAAGACTTTCCTGGCCATGCCGCTTGATCAGCGCAAAAAAATCATTGAAGGCTTGCGCACCGAAAGCAAGATGGAACAAAAACAGAAATCTGTCGCCATCATGGATGTGAATGCAGATGCCATCGCAGCACTGTTCCAGCAAACGGGCACCAGCACCATGATACATGGCCACACCCACAGGCCAGCCATACATAGTAGCGGTGAAAAAACCCGATATGTATTGCCGGACTGGGATTGTGAAGATCAGGATAAGCGAGGCGGCTGGCTCGCGGCTTACAGCGATGGCGGTATCAAGACTTATAACTGGGATGGAACCCTGAAATAAATTCTTACATAAATGCTTAGATAAATCCTAAGCCTTCAGGCATTTAAAGTGTCCGAGCGCAAATGACCAGCACTGATGGTCAGCACCCTGCCACATCGTGCTGCAATCGACAGATCATGCGTGACCAGCACGAGGGTAGAACCACGCTCACGGTTCAACGTAAACATCAGGTTGATAATCGCTTCACCAGTGGCAGCGTCCAGACTGCCAGTCGGTTCATCAGCAAACAGCAAAGGTGGCTCGGTCACAAAAGCGCGCGCCAGTGCCACCCGTTGTTGTTCGCCGCCGGATAAAAACTTGGGATAATGCCTGAGCCGGGAACCCAGCCCGACATGCTCCAGCATTTTTTCTGCCTTAGCAGGTGCCTGCTTATCACCACGCAATTCCAGTGGCAGCATGACATTTTCAAGAGCATTCAGGTGCATCAATAACTGAAAGGACTGGAATACAAAACCAAGGTTTTCCTTGCGAAATTGTGCCCTGCCATCCTCGGTCAAATCAAAAATATCCACGCCATCAAGCAAGACTTTGCCTTCCGTTGGCGTATCCAGGCCAGCCAGGATGCCCAGCAAGGTCGATTTACCGGAACCAGAAGCACCAACAATTGCAAGCGTCTGCCCGCCTTGCGCGGTAAAATCTATACCATTCAGGATACTGAGTTCGCCCGTGGCGTCTGCTACACGCTTGCTCAGGTGCTTTACTTCTATTGCCGCTTTGTTTGATTCCATAAGGTCTTTGCGTATGCTATTTTCTCAATTGTCAGGTCACGTCAGCAGGCTATCAAAACAAGCCCTGATGTTTGTGATGTTTGCCGTCTTTGCTGTATTCACATTCACTACATTACCTGCTTATTCTGCATCAAAAACCATACTCGTGCTCGGCGACAGTTTATCAGCCGAATATGGCCTGGCACGCGGCAAAGGCTGGGTAACACTGCTGGAACAAGGATTGCAGCAAAAAAAAATACCTGCCACAGTCATCAACGCCAGCATCAGTGGTGACACCACCAGTGGCGGCAAAGCCAGGTTAGGCACTCTGCTGGAAAAGCATCATCCAGATGTCGTCATTATAGAACTTGGTGGCAATGACGCCCTGCGTGGTCTATCACTTAAGGCCTCTGAAGATAATTTCAAGGCCATGATAGACATGGTGAAGGCGCAGCATAGTAAAGTTTTGTTGGCAGGAATGAGGATACCACCCAATTACGGGCCTGATTATTCTGAGCGCTTCTTTTCCATGTATGGAAAACTCGCGAAAGCCAACAAGATTGCACTAGTCCCGTTTCTGCTGGAAGGCATAGCAGAAAAAGAAAACCTGTTCCAGTCTGACCGTATTCACCCGATTGCAGAAGCGCATCCGGCCATACTCAATAATGTCTGGCCGCATTTGCTGCCACTGCTCGGCAAATAACGCCATGAAATATCCTGAACTACTGGATTTTCCAGAGGTATTCCAGCAAAGGTCAGAGTTTGACACTATTATCGACGTCCGTAGCCCGGCTGAGTTTGCCGAAGATCATATTGCTGGCGCCATCAATTGCCCGGTACTCAACAATGAAGAGCGCATCGTTGTTGGCACCATGTACAAGCAAGTAGGCTCATTTGAAGCCAAGCGCCTCGGAGCGGCCTTGGTGGCAAAAAACATAGGCCTGCATATAGAAAACCTGTTCCAGGACAAACCCCGCGACTGGAAACCATTGATTTATTGCTGGCGCGGCGGCAACCGCAGTGGTGCCATGGCACATATCTTTGCAAAAATAGGCTGGCCAGTAACGCAACTGAATGGTGGCTACAAAGCCTACCGGCAGTTTGTTAATCAAAGCATCAGTACAAAGCCAGCGGAGCTCAAATGGCAGGTTCTATGCGGCCCAACCGGTAGCGGTAAAAGCCGCTGTCTGCACACCCTCGCCGGACTGGGTGCGCAAGTTCTGGATCTGGAACAACTGGCGAATCATCGCGGCTCAGTATTGGGTGATATTCCCGGACGTACGCAAGCTTCACAGAAACAATTCGAGAGCCTGATTTTTGAGCAGCTACAGCGATTTGATCAGCAAAAAATGATTTTCGTTGAAGCAGAAAGCAAGAAAATCGGCAAACTGAGGGTGCCGGACAGCCTCATGCATGCCATGCGCGCCTCGTCCTGCGTGCAACTTTGCCTGCCCATGGAAAAACGTGTAGGGCTATTGGTAGAAGAATATGCGCACTTCATACGCAATTCAGAAAGCCTGGGGCAACAACTGGACTTTCTGACTCCTTTGCACGGCAAGGAAAAAATTTCCCGCTGGAGACAAATGGCAGAATGCGGCAAACTCACCGAGCTGGTTAAAGAACTGCTGGAACAACATTATGACCCTGCCTATAGCAAGTCAATTGCAAGGAACTTTGCAGGATATGCTAACGCAAGGCGAATAGTTCAAAACGATATAAACGAATCAGATTTTCTTGAATCTGCACACCATATATTGCCTCTGGCGAATCCAGGCATGAATGGCGTTTAAGCACAGCCGCTGGTTCAGCCATCAACATCATCGACGATTCTTTGTCCTTCATCTTCCAGGCCATCGAATTGGCGGTGATTGACCGCCCACCAGAATACCGCGCCTATGGCGAATACCAGCACCAGACTCAAGGGTATCAGCAAATAGAGAATATCCATAATTTCCTGCGTCAGCCTTTTTTAATCAGTCCTACATCAGTCCTGCATCAGATAGACGGGTTGCGGTAATAAATACAAACGCAGAGCATTTAACACAACGATCAGCGAGCTCAACGACATACCCAGTGCCGCATGCCAGGGTTCAAGCCAGCCGCACATGGCAGCAGGTATCGCCAGCAGATTATAAAACACAGCCCAGGCGAGATTTTCACGTATCAGCCTATAAGCCTTGGCAGCCACCGTCATGCCAAAATCCAGGTCCAGCAAGCGGTTCGACATCAACAATACGTCACTGCGTGATTGGGAAATGGGTGCGCCCTGCCCCATCGCCACCGACACGTCTGCCAGCGCCAGCACAGGCCCATCATTCATGCCATCACCAACCATGATTACGGTGGCACCATCGGCCTGGAGTTTTTGCACTATCTCATATTTACCCGAAGGACTGAGCCCTGAGTACGCTTCCTGAATATCACATTGCTCAGCAATTTTATTGACGACATCTTTCCTATCACCAGACAGGAGCAGGATTTTCTTGCCCTTGCCTTTCAGGTTCCTGATCGCTTCCGCCGCGTCGTCACGCAACATGTCATCG
Source organism: Undibacterium sp. TC4M20W (assembly GCF_049340245.1). NCBI lineage: Bacteria > Pseudomonadati > Pseudomonadota > Betaproteobacteria > Burkholderiales > Oxalobacteraceae > Undibacterium > Undibacterium sp. TC4M20W. Next base: position 149,322 of record NZ_JBMPPI010000007.1, on the reverse strand, counting down.
AGCGCAAACCAGATGAGATTACCTCGCCTGCTCGCCAGCACGCTCAGCGTGCGTCCGGTAAAGCACTCTGGAACACAGCTATCATGATCATGTACGCCACTGGCAAACTCCACACTACCGAGGCGATACACTTCATTTTCAAATTCAGCTTCTATGCCACCACCGGGGACTTCCCTGACTTTGACCAGGTCAACAATATCCTGAGGCACGGCATTTTGCGCAAGGTAGTCAGCTATCGCCCGGGCTACCGGATGCGCAGACTTGCAGGACAATGCCATCGCAATTGCGACGCTCCCGCCCTCTTCATTTGTATTTAGCATTTCCATGACCTGCAATTTGCCCATGGTCAATGTACCAGTTTTATCAAAGACGATATGTGTGGCATTCGCCATGGCTTGTATGGCTTTTGATTTCGCCATCAATACACCATTTTTTGCCAGAATACCGATGGCAGCCGACATGACACCGGGCGTTGCGAGGCTCAAGGCGCATGGGCAAGTCACGACGATGATACTGATGGCTATCCACAAGGCACGTCCAGCATCTATCTGCCACCAAACTATGCCGCTGACAAAAGCCAGCAAAAGGATGATGATCAAAAAGCGGCTGGCATGTTTGTCAGCCAGCAAAACCAGTGGCGGTTTTTCCAGCGATGCAGATTCCATCATACCTATCAGTGCTGACAATTGCGTCGCTCCACCCACCTCTTTTGCCTGCATCACCAGAGCACCGTGAATATTCACTGAACCCGCCAGCACATGGCTGCCCGTGGTTTTAGTGACTGGCAAAGACTCACCCGTCATCAAGGCTTCATCACAACTGCTGTCACCGCTGATCACCACGCCATCTGCAGGAATATGTTCGCCAGCAGCGACCATCAAATAATCACCTGCCTGCAAGGCAGACACATCAACAGCCTCAAGAGCCTGCTGTGGATAGGTCAGAAATCGTTGTGCCATTGATGGCGACAATTGCGTCAAAATTCGCAATGCCGCGGTAGTGCGTTTCTGTACTTTTGACTCGATCAGGCGTGCACCCAACAGAAGAAAAACAAACATGATGACCGAATCAAAATAGACGGCACCACCATGAAAAGTTGCCCAGATACTGGCGAAGAAAGTCAGCAGTATCCCCAAGGAAACTGGCACGTCCATACCTATATGGCGATTTTTCAAATCGCGCCAGGCAGAAGAAAAGAAAGGCAAGGCAGAGAATGCTATGACGGGTACTGCAATGATCATGCTGGCCAGCTTCAGCAGTTTATCGACATCTGGCGTCAAGTCACCGTCAATCTGAGGCACGGGCACCATGTAGGCTGGAAATGCATACATCATTACCTGCATCATGGCAAAACCGGCGATAAACAAGCGCCACAGGGCGCGCTTGTTTTCTTTTTGCTCCAGTTCATCTGGAGACTGACTGGCAGGTAAGGCACCGTATCCAAGATCGCTGATGGCAGCGAGGATGCGTTTTAGCGTCAGCAAATTGCTGTCCCAGGAAATATCGGCACGATGGCTTGCAGGATTGATTTTAAAAGATGCGACCCCTGCCAGTTGCCTGATGCGAAATTCTATCAATTGCACGCAGGCAGCACAGCGCATGCCAGAGAGGTTTAATTTCTCACTGACAAATTGTTGCTGCGGAGCAGTACCATGAAAGTCTGGTATCCCGTCGTCTGTATTTACCATGGCATCAACCGACCAGCGCCTGACTGGTTTTACTCTTCATATACTCATCCACCAGATTATTGTGCTCCACTGTACGCAACACCGCGAGACAGCCATGGCAACACACTGACTGCGTGCGACCATCAAAATGGGCTGTCAATGCATTGCTTTTGCGCATTTTTTGACCGCAATGAAAACAGTCTGTCTTTTCACCATCTTTGAAAGTGAATAGCAAGGTCTCAAATAGCGATGAAAATACAAATGCCATGGTGAATGTTCAAACCAGGAAAAGGACAAAACGAAGAATGAAAACGCCTTAATGAAAACACTTTGATACTACAGGAGAGAAAATTAAGACACTTGATTCAAATCAAGTAAGAGAAAGGAAAACAGACATAAAAAAACGGTAGCGTTGCACTACCGTTTCTTTTACTTCATGGATGCTGTTTGACTACTACTATAGCTAATGCCGCTAACTTGGCGAGGGTTCTTAGAAACCTCAGGTCCGTAAAAAACGGATGGGTGCTTCACAAATTGTAGGTCTATCCACTTCATTAATAACCGGCACACAAGACACCGGAGCTCAAATTCATTCCGCCTTGGATACAAAAAATATTTTGTATATCGACCTCCTTCTTTTGAACCAGTTACGCCCCTAATATATGCCAACTCAATAACGAGTGAAAGAAAAAAATAACTATGTATGCAGCCAACCAGATTAACAAAATCAACCAAACTAAATAGCAAATTTAGCGCATGCTAGGAGTATTTCCCTTTAATAAGGTAGTTGCCGCACTGGCACCTATAGAAGCACCAAATTTCTTTAAAACACGCTCAGGCAAACCTTCTTTTTGGGTGTAATCAACGATATTTTCTACCTTGACGACATCGCGTGCGACAGAATCCACAGAGCCAAAATCGTCTGCCAGGCCCATTTGCACGGCTTTGCTGCCTATCCAGAACAGGCCAGAAAACATTTCCGGCGTTTCTTTCAGGCGCTGACCACGGCCCGCACGCACGGTATCAATGAATTGCTGGTGGATTTCATTGAGCATGGCTTGGGAAAATGCTTTTTGTTTTTCTGTCTGCGGTGAAAATGGGTCCATGAAACCCTTGTTTTCACCTGCGGTCATGAGACGGCGCTCTACACCCAGTTTATCCATCAGGCCGGTGAAACCAAAACCATCCATGAGTACACCAATAGAACCAACCACACTGGCCTTATTGACGAAAATTTTATCGGCTGCAACGGCAATGTAATAGCCACCAGATGCGCAAATTTCATCCACTACGACATACAGTTTTTTCTCTGGATATTCTTTGCGCAATCTGCCCATTTCATCATTGATCATGCCAGCCTGCACTGGGCTGCCGCCGGGGCTATTGATGCGAATAACCACTGCCACAGAGCCAGGATCAGCAAAGGCCCGGTTCAACGCAGGTATCACGGTATGCGCGCTGCCCGAGCCTTCAGACTCTATGGTGCCGTCTATTTCTATCAGCGCGGTGTGATGTCCGAGGTTTTCCATTTCACCTGTTGCATAATCGCTGAAATAGTAAAACGCGAATATGACTACCGACAGAAATGCGAACCTGAAAAAAATACTCCAGCGTCGGCGCAGGCGCTGTTCACGTAATGAATCTGTCGCCAGCTTCTCCAGCAACTGACGCTCCCAGCCCGCTTCTTTTTTTTCGCTTTCCGCTACTGGCGAATTTGATAATTGCTCGTCCATGTTTTTTCCAGAAATCAGGCAATGACAGCTTGTATATAATCATCGGGATGCCAGTAAATCTGCCCGTCTTCTTCACTGACATTAATTTTTCGCAGACGACCACCGCGACAAGGGCCGCCGGTGCAATAGCCGGTATCTGGCTGGTAAATCGCACCATGGGTGGCGCACATGATGTAAAGACCGCTGGATTCCAGAAATTCGCCCGGGTTCCAGTCCAGTTCCACCGGCACATGGGCGCAGCGGTTCAGATAGCCATGGACTGCGCCATCATAGCGAATCACAAAGCCAACAGCGTCATCACTGCCGGCAGTGACCGGAAAGCGCACGCCCTTGCCACCTTCTATCAACTCATCTGACTTACATACAGAAATTGACTTCATCTTTATCTCTTCTTTACTGCTTATCTACCAATGTGATCAGGCATTTTCACGCAGCCATTCATGCAACTGCGCCACATCTTTTGCAGAAAACAGAGGCTGCATGTTTTGCAGGGCCAATACATCATGTGCGCCATACTCAACCGCAATCGCTGCAGCGCCAGCATTATTGGCCATCTGCAAGTCGTGGGTGGTGTCACCTATCATGACAGTGCGGCGCATATCCTGGCCCAGTTCACGCGTCAATTCTTGCAACATGGCAGGATGCGGCTTGGAAAATGTCTCGTCGGAACAACGGGTCGCATCAAACACTGAGGTCAGCTTGGCAGTATGCAAGGCGCGGCTCAGGCCAACCCGGCTCGCGCCTGTAGCCACCGCCAAAAAGTAACCCTCTTGTGCCAGTTCAGCCAACATTTCCCTGACACCTTTAAACAGAGGCAACTCATGGTCCCTGGTCAGGAAGTGATGACGGAAACGGTCAACCACCTTGGGATAGAGTTTGGGGTCTATGCCAGGCATGGCCACCTGTATTGCTTCGGGCAAGGCCAGGCCGATAACATAAGAAGCTATATCTTCTTTAGGAACTGGCAAGCCAAGGTCTTTCGCTGCGGACTGTATACACTTGACGATGGCAGCAGTGCTGTCCATCAAAGTGCCGTCCCAGTCAAATACAATTAAATCGAATTGCTTTTTTGCCATATATTCAATAAACGCGCAAGCATGAGCATGCGCGACATGTTTCTCATCAATAACGGTATCATACCATTACTAAAGCATTAAGACTTTTCCTGACCAGACCACTAAACCACTAAGCTAGGCTTTTCAGGAAATCTTCACATTCTTTTGGCAAGCCTGCATTCACCGTCACGGTCTTGCCCGTTTCTGGATGAACAAAGCTGATCTGGTGCGCATGCAGGAACATGCGTTTCAGTGCGCCACGCCCCTCGCCTGGCTTTAGCAAAGCACGGTTTAAAGAAAAATCGCCATATTTGTCATCGCCAGCAATAGCAAAACCACTGGCCGACAGATGAACGCGGATTTGGTGGGTACGCCCGGTTTTGAGTTCGGCTTCAAGCAAGGCGAAATCACGATATTTTTTCTGCAAAGTAAATACCGTATGCGATGCCATACCATCAGCCTGCACCCGCACACGGCGCTCACCTTCCGCCGTTGTGTATTTATGCAAAGCCAGTTTGACATGCTGGCGGGCATTCTTCCAGTCGCCATGCACCAGGGTCAGATAACGCTTGTCCGTAACACCATCACGCATTTGTTCGTGTAAATTTGTTAATGCGCTGCGTTTTTTTGCCAGCAAGAGTATTCCTGAGGTTTCCCTGTCCAGCCTGTGCACCAGTTCCAGGAACTTGGCATCTGGCCTGGAAGCACGCAATTGTTCAATGACGCCATAACTGATGCCTGAGCCACCATGCACTGCCACGCCAGCCGGTTTGTTAATTATCAATAAATGATTATCTTCAAACAGGATGGGAAATTCTTGCTTGGGTGCGGTCTGTTCTGTGGGTTCTGCCATGCGGATTGGCGGGATACGCACAACATCACCCTCCACCAGACGGTACAACTGGTCTATGCGCCCCTTGTTGACACGCACCTCGCCAGAGCGCAAAACCCGGTAAACATGGCTTTTTGGCACGCCTTTACAAATGCGCAGCAAGAAATTATCGATGCGCTGTCCCGCCTCTTCTTCCGAGATCGTGAGCATCTGAACTTTGGGTTGGGAGGCCGAAGGCTGCTGAGGGGGAGTCTTTTCCATCTGAATTTGATGTGCTCCCCTATTAATTGTCGCTAAGTCCTTCATTTTGAATATATAATCATTTTCGCTTCAGCATTTTGTGCTTTAGCAGTGTAAGAGGAATAAACGCCTATTTTACACAGGGGCATGTCCATAAGCCTCGCCTGTTTGCAAATTTGATGGAAAAGATGTGTATGCAGCGTCATTTGCAGGTCAAGGTAGCAGCCAATTGTTGTTATCGGGCATAGACAAATGAAGTTGGATCAGAGAGTTTGAATTGTAAGGATATTAGTCTGGCAAGAGGCGCGGGTTTAAATATGAACCTGTGAGCTTGCCGGTTGATGGTTGAGGTAATAGGGTCGATTCCGCCAGACACAACACAATAAGATGGTCTGGCACCAAAGTTGCGCATCGCCTGGCGTTGTACTTGCTTGTTCAATCAATAAGCAAGTCAGTCAACGCGGGGGACATGTGCACTCGAACTTGATTTACCCTGACTGTCCGCGCCCAACGCAAAACAGATGGCCGTATTGCCATATCATCAGTTCTATTTGGATTTTCATGGCCATATAGACTCCGCCCTGTTTTGCTTCAGGCATTTCCCTCCCCCTCAAACACTCCGTTCCCGCGTACATCCCGTATCAGTACAGTTGCCCCTTCAATGGATGGCAACACAAGATGACCACCAGGTCACGGAGTAAAAACATGAAACGTATGCTGTTCAACGCGACGCAGCAAGAAGAGTTGCGCGTTGCCATTGTCAATGGGCAAAAGCTGATTGACATTGATATCGAGACTGCCGGTCGCGAACTGCGCAAGTCCAATATCTACAAAGGCGTGATCACTCGTATCGAGCCTTCCCTTGAAGCCTGTTTCGTCAACTACGGCGAAGAACGTCACGGTTTCCTCCCCTTCAAAGAAGTTGCCCGCACCTATTTCAAAGAAGGTGTAGACGTACGCAATGCCTCCATTAAAGAAGCGCTGCGCGAAGGCCAGGAAATCATGGTCCAGGTTGAAAAAGAAGAACGTGGCAACAAGGGCGCAGCCCTGACCTCGTTCATTTCCCTTGCAGGCCGCTATCTGGTGTTGATGCCTAACAACCCGCGTGGTGGTGGTGTTTCCCGCCGCGTTGAAGGTGAAGATCGCCAGGAATTGCGCGAAACCATGGACAAACTGGACTTGCCAGGCGGCATGTCTGTGATTGCCCGTACTGCAGGCATAGGCCGCAATGTCGATGAATTGCAATGGGATTTGAATTACCTGATGCAACTCTGGCGTGCGATTGAAGGTGCTGGCAAATCTTCTCCTGGCGCTTTCCTGATTTATCAAGAATCTTCCCTGGTCATCCGCGCCATCCGCGATTATTTCCAGCCTGACATTGGTGAAATCCTCATCGATACCGATGAAATCTACGAACAAGCTCAGCAGTTCATGAGCCACGTGATGCCAGACATGGTGCATCGCGTTAAACGTTATAGCGATGATGTCCCGCTGTTCTCACGTTTCCAGATCGAACACCAGATCGAAACTGCGTATTCCCGTACCGTACCACTGCCATCCGGCGGCGCGATCGTTATCGATCACACTGAAGCCCTGGTATCTGTGGACGTCAACTCGGCCCGCTCCACCCGTGGTGGCGATATCGAGACAACCGCTTTCAATACCAATCTGGAAGCAGCTGAAGAAGTAGCCCGTCAATTGCGTTTGCGTGACTTGGGTGGTTTGATCGTGATCGATTTTATCGACATGGAAAACGCCAAGAACCAGCGCGAAGTTGAAACCCGCCTCAAAGATGCCCTGCGCTATGACCGCGCACGTGTACAAATGGGCAAGATTTCCCGCTTTGGCCTGATGGAATTGTCACGTCAGCGCCTGCGCCCTTCGCTGTCCGAAGGCAGCCATGTGACTTGCCCACGTTGCAACGGCACTGGCCATATCCGTGATACCGAATCTTCTGCCCTGCAAGTCCTGCGCATTATTCAGGAAGAGGCCATGAAGGAAAATTCAGCAGCGATCCACGTCCAGGTACCTGTCGATGTTGCCGCTTTCCTGCTGAATGAAAAACGTGGTGAAATCCTGAAGATAGAAACGCGTCACCGCGTGACTGTCATCCTGATCCCGAACAAGCATCTGGAAACCCCGCATTACAAACTGGATCGTCTGAAAACAGATGATCCGCGCCTCGAAGACCACCACGCCAGCTATGCCATGGCTGAGCAAGCTGACACCGACATAGGCTATAGCAAACGTCAAAAAGAAGACGTCAAGCCACGTCAGGAAGCCGTAGTCAAGAGCATCACGCCTGAAACTGCACCTATCGTTGAACGCAAAGAAGTGGCACCAGTGGTTGTTGCACCAGTTGCAGCCCCGGCAGAACCTGGCTTCTTTGGCAAACTGTTTGGCTTCCTGTTCGGCAAATCTGAGCCAGCAGCTCAGGTAGAAGCACCAAAACCAGCAGAAGAAAAATCAGCCGAACGTGACCGCAATGCCCGCGGCCCACGCAATGGCAATAACACCAGCCAGCGCAACCGCAATCGCCGCAACCGTGACCGTGACGAACGCGAAGACCGTCCAGCGAAAACAGATAAGGCAGAAAAAGCTGAAAAACCAGAGCAGGAAGCAGCCAAACCGGTAGCAGCGGAAAATCCACGCCCACCCAAAGCACCTAAGCCACCACGTGAAGAACGTGAATCCCAGGAAACCCGCCGCGAACGTCAACAGCGTCAACGCGACGAGCGTAAGGAAAACCAGGCTCAGGACAGCAAGGAAGAACCTATCCACAAGCATGTAGATCCAGTGCCTGTTGATGTCATGCCTGCCGCACCACAACTGGAAGCACTGGAATCCGGTGCCGAAAACGACAATAGCGAGCAAGGCGAAGAGCGCCGTCGCCGTCGTCGTCGTGGTGGCCGCAACCGTAACCGCCGCGACCGTGATGGTAACGAGCAAGTCAATGAGCAAGGCGAATTGCCAATTGACAGCAGCGAAGCAATCGACGCCAATACTGACAATGATGTCGCCGCAGTAAACACTGTGGTCACTCCTGCAGTTGCAACGCCAGTAGCGCCTGACAACTCGGTCAACCATGTTGCGGAAGCCATCCAGCCTGCGAGCTTTACTGAAACGGTGAGTGCAGCAGCATCTGCGCCAACTCCAGTGACAAGCGCGCCGGTTTATGTGGCTGATGCCGTAGTTGATACAGCTGTTGCACCTGCGGCACCTGCAGCACCTGCTATTACGACACTGGTAGCAGTTGTTGCACCACAAGAAGTCATCAGCGCACCAGCAGTTGTTGCCTCTACTGAAGTTCCTGAAGCCCCTATAGTGACTGCTCCAGCAGAAGCAAGCGCAGCTGATGCTCCTGTAGCGGTAGCTGCACCTGAAGTCATTGCAACTGAGCCAGCACCAGCTCCTGAGGCAATCTCTCCTCCGGCGGAAGTTATCCCTCAAGCTGCAGTAGTTGAAGTAGCGCCAGCTCAGGTAGTTGCTGCACCGGTAGTCAATACGCCAGCAGCAAAACCACTGGATGCGACCATGCCTTTGGAATCCTTGCATAGCATGCTGAAAGATGCTGGATTGGAGTTAGCCAGCACCGACCCAGTGAAACTGCAAGCAGCCAAAGCAGAAGCAGAAAAACTGGTTGCACCGGCACGTGTTCCTCGCGAACGCAAACCACTGCCAGTTGTTGCTGATGAACCATTGGTGATGGTGGAAACACGCCACTCATGATATGAGCAAATGACCCGTAGTAAGTCTTTTGTACGGGTTTAAGAAAAAACCGGCTTTCTTTTTGATCGCCGGTTTTTTTTATGAGCTTCACCCGATAAATGGTAATTACTGGCAGAATATTCGTCCGCAAGATATAGAAAGTATTACCCTTGCCTGATCACGAAATTTCACTGAAAGCTGCATTCCTGTACTGGCTCAAGCTGGGATTCATCAGCTTTGGTGGACCAGCAGGGCAAATTGCATTGATGCATGCAGAGCTTGTGGAAAAACGTCGCTGGATATCTGAAGCGCGTTTTTTACATGCCTTGAATTACTGCATGCTCTTGCCTGGGCCTGAGGCGACGCAGTTGGCCATTTACATAGGCTGGCTGATGCACAAGACTAGGGGCGGCATCATGGCTGGCTTGCTCTTTGTCTTGCCCGGGCTTTTGATATTGATCCTGCTGTCCTGGATATATATGGTTGCTGGTGACAATACTGCAGTCCAAGCAATCATGAGTGGCATCAAGCCTGCCGTAGTCGCGATAGTTCTGGCTGCCGCCTGGCGCATCGCGCAGCGTACCTTGAAGACCAGTGTATTGATTGCCGTTGCGATCGCGGCCTTTATTGCCATCGCCTGGTTACATCTGCCCTTTCCTCTCGTGATCATAGCAGCGGCATGTACCGGTCTGCTATTTCGCAGACACTGCAATCCCGTAAAATCAGCCCATGGTCACACTGCACATCCGCATCTGCCGGCCATCATTGATGACAACACACCCACACCCGTGCACGCACGCTTTTCCTGGTTAAAACTCTTCATCACCTTAAGCCTGGGGATACTGCTAGCTATCGCAGTGTGGCTGTTGCTGGCATTTAGTTTTGGCCTGCCCCATCCCTTGACTGATATGGCTAGTTTTTTTACCAAGGCAGCCATGTTCAGTTTTGGCGGTGCCTATGCAGTGTTGCCTTATATGATGCAGGCAGCAGTTGAGCAATATCATTGGTTAAGCACAGCACAAATGATGGATGGCCTGGCACTGGGTGAAACCACGCCAGGCCCCTTGATCATGATCGTTGCTTTTGTCGGTTTTATTGGCGGCTGGAGCCAGGCATTTTTAGGAGGAGATCCTCTACTACTGGCGGCAAGTCTGGCAGCCAGCGTTGCCTGTTTTTTCACTTTCCTACCCTCTTTTATTTTCATTCTGGCAGGTGGCCCACTGGTTGAATCCAGTCGAAATAATTTGCATTTGAATGCGCCTCTGAATGCCATTTCAGCAGCAGTAGTGGGCGTCATAGTCAGCCTGGCCTGGCTATTTGCCAGCCATGTCTTTTTCAAAGATGCGGCAAGCCTGGATATTCAAGCCATTATACTCACTGCCCTCGCCGGCATTGCAGTTTTCAAATTCAAGCTATCCACCGTCAAGCTGCTGGCAGCTTGCGCCTGTGCCGGATACATTCTGTCTCTGTTGGTTTAAATTCAATACTGGCCTGCGCAGTCACATGAGATTCCAAGTCGTGCTATTGTTCTTTATTAAGCATAAAAATTACCAGCTCCAGCCATGACGGAAAAATTTATTCCGCTATCAGCACTAACACGCTTCCGCCCTGCATTGTCTGTTCCAGAAGTACTAACAACACCCGATGGTCAATTGCAGGATGCCTTGTCACGTCCCTTGCATGATCTGCGTATTTCCGTCACAGACCGCTGCAATTTTCGCTGTGTTTACTGCATGCCCAAAGAAGTCTTTGATAAAGACTACCAGTACCTGCCGCATAAATCCCTGCTGAGCTTTGAAGAAATTACCCGTGTCGCCAGCATATTTGTTGCACACGGTGTCAGGAAAATACGTCTGACTGGCGGTGAACCCTTATTACGCAAACATCTGGAACACCTCATAGAAATGCTGGCCAGGCTACGCACTGTCGATGGTAAACCGCTTGATCTGACGCTGACAACCAATGGTTCATTACTGGCCCGCAAGGCGCAAAGCTTGAAAGATGCAGGTCTGACGCGGGTCACCGTGTCGCTGGACGCACTGGACAATGCCATTTTCCAGCGCATGAATGATGTCGATTTTTCAGTGAATGAAGTGCTGGAAGGCATAGCAGCAGCGGAAGCCGCCGGCCTGGGACCTGTCAAGGTTAACATGGTCGTCAAGGCAGGCTTGAATGACCATGAAATCGTGCCCATGGCCCGCTATTTCAGGGACACGCCACATATCCTCAGGTTCATAGAATATATGGACGTAGGAGCCTCCAACGGCTGGAAACTCGATGAAGTCATCCCTTCCTCGCAGGTCGTGCAACGCATACAGGATGCCGGTATGCCCCTGCTTGCCCTGAATGCCAACTATACGGGTGAAACAGCCACACGCTGGCGTCATGCGAAAAGTCAGGATGGCCAGGGTGAACTGGGATTCATTTCCAGCGTAACCGGAGCTTTTTGCCGCGACTGCAGCAGGGCCAGGCTCTCAACTGAAGGCAAGCTTTACACCTGCCTGTTTGCCAGCCACGGACATGATTTGCGCACCCTGTTGCGCGATCCTCAGCAACTACCGGATCTGGCAATTGCGAATGTCATCGCCCATATCTGGCAACAACGCACTGACCGCTACTCTGAATTGCGCAGCCAGAATACTGCTGGCCAACAACGAAAGAAGATAGAAATGTCTTACATAGGCGGCTGATAACAGTATCATAAGTACTTTAGATTTCAGCAAGTCGATTTCAGTGTCAAATTCAAGCACGCCCCTGAAGAAAGAGCTTATCACTGGCCTGGTACTGGCAGGTGGCCGCGGCACGCGCATGGGTGAAATAGATAAAGGCTTGCAATGCCTGCACGACAAGCCCATGGCCGTGCATGTACTGCAAAGACTGGCGGCACAAACGGCAACTGTCATGATCAGCGCAAACCAGAACCCTGACACCTATAAGAAGTTTGGCTGCCCAGTCCATGCTGATAATATGCAAGACTTTGCTGGCCCGCTGGCGGGAATACAGGCTGGCTTACTATATTGCACTACACCCTATTTGCTTTGCGCGCCCTGCGATTCGCCATTTTTTCCAGCCGATCTGGCTGAGCGCCTGTCGTCTGTCTTGCTACAGCAAAATACAGACCTCGCCATAGCCACGACTTTGGAAAACCGCGAAGGAATTTTGCAAAAACAAATTCATCCTGTGTTTGCACTCATGAAAACTAGCGTACTACCCAGATTGACAGCATATCTTGAAAATGGCGGACGCAAAATGCAGGCCTGGCATGCCTGCCTGCAAATAAGCGAAGTCTTGTTTGAGGATAATGCAGCATTCAGGAATATCAACACGCTGAAAGAATTACAGGAACTTGAAAACTGATATGAATACTGTCCCAGGAGTAGCCAACAAGCTGCAAGACATCACCGCAAGCATGTCTGACTACAACCCCAATGCCCTTACAGTTCAACAGGCGCAAGATATCATGCGCGCCTATATCCAGCCTGTTTGTGGAATAGAAAAACTCACCATACGCCAGGCTCTGGGGCGCGTACTGGCGACGGACATCACTTCTCCGATCAACGTACCTGCCCACAACAACTCTGCCATGGATGGCTATGCTTTGCGGGGTGAAGACTTAGCTGATGGACAGGAACTGAAACTGAAGGTCACAGCTACTGTACTGGCAGGCGCAGAGTTTACCGGTACAGTCGGGCGAGGAGAATGTGTGCGCATCATGACAGGCGCGCTCATGCCAGCGGCCTGCGATACGGTAGTCCCGCAGGAATTCACGACAAAAATCAGTGATGACAAAATCAGAATAAGCGCAGGTAGTTTGCGCGCAGGCGACAATCGCCGCCTCAAAGGTGAAGACCTGGCCATGGGCACAATCGCCCTGCATAAAGGCAAGATACTGACACCAGCCGACCTTGGACTGCTTGCCTCGCTGGGCATCCCAGAAGTCAGCGTACAGAGACGGCTGCGGGTCGCCATATTTTCTACCGGTGATGAATTGCGCTCTTTGGGCGAAACACTGGAAAGCGGCTGTGTGTATGACAGTAATCGCTACACCCTGTATGGCATGCTGATGCGCATGGGTTGTGAGGTACTAGATATGGGCGTGGTGCAGGACAATCCCGACGCACTTGAAGCAGCGATGCGTAGCGCCTGTGAAAATGCCGATGCCATCATCACTTCAGGAGGTGTCTCTGTTGGCGATGCTGACCATACCCGCCAGTTGATGGACAAGCTGGGCGAAGTTGCCTTCTGGAGCATAGCCATGCGACCTGGCCGCCCCATGGCCTTTGGCAAAATCGCCTCAGCAGGCAAATCTGCCTATCTGTTTGGCCTGCCGGGTAACCCGGTTGCCGTCATGGTTTCTTTTTATTTTTTTGCGCGCCAGGCTTTGCAGCAAATGAGCGGAGCAGAAATAACACCTTTGCCCATATTCAGCGTCAAATCGAATGCAGACATACGCAAACGGCCAGGGCGCACAGAATACCAGCGCGGCATATTGTCCGTACGCGCAGATGGAGAGCTTGGCGTCAGTATTACAGGTTCACAGGGCTCCGGTATTTTACGCTCCATGTCAGAAGCCAATTGCATGATCATCCTGCATGATGACCAAGGCAATATTGCTGCTGGCGAAAAGCTCAGCGTGCTGCCATTTGCAGGTCTTATCTAAAAAATACAGTCACAATTGTATAGAAATCGTAACAGCTTCCAGCTTGACGATAAAAATAGGGATAAGCAAAGTAAAATACTGCCATTTACTTACTTTTGGAGAACAGTTTGAAAGCGACATCATGGCTCTTGGGTGCCTGTGCATCTATTGTATTACTTAGCGGCTGCGGCGGTTCCAAGTCAGATACGGCTGCCGTTGTACCATCCGTGACAAAAGTCACAACGGATCAGGTCGTTTACCGCAAGGTAACCAACTTTACGATTACCGGCCAAAATCTGGACAAGGGCTATAACGCCAGCATCCCCGCCTGCCTGACCATTACAGAATTGCCAGGTGGCACAGCTACCCAGCGCGTGTTGTCCTGCAAACTGGTTGGCGTTGGCTCAACGACTTACTCCATTACAGCGGCAAATGGCACGACACTGTTCTCCGGTCTGGTCAATCTGACACTGGCTGCACAGCCACAAGTCACGATGACAACCAGCATGGGCACGATAGTCATCGAACTCAATCCTGGCAGAGCACCTATTACTGTCGATAATTTCCTGAACTATGTCGAAAATGGCTTTTATGTAAATAAAATTTTCCATCGCGTCATCAAGAGCGCTATCGTCCAGGGCGGCGGCTTCACATCTGATTTGCAGCAACCGACAACACTGCCAGCCATCAAACTGGAAACACCAAATGGTTTGAGCAATTTGCGTGGCACTATCGCCATGGCGCGCACCAGCGATGCAAACTCTGCAACAGCACAGTTTTATCTGAATGCGGCTGACAATACCGGTTTTGACGGGCTGACAGCAGGCACTGGTTATGCAGTATTTGGCAAAATTGTGACTGGCCTGGATATCATGGACAAGATCAATGTCGTGCCAACCACAACAGCCGGCGGCATGTCTGATGTACCTGTAACACCAGTACTCATTAATTCGATGGTACAAACACAATAACATGCTATGCTGCACTCAGCAGCGCTCATGAACTTTGTAAAAAACAGGAGCCTCGTGCTCCTTTTTCACTTTTTGGGATGGAGTAAAGATGAAAAAACAATGGCAGGCAATCTTGTTGGCGACCACGCTGACAACCATGGCTATCGGCAGCGTTTCTGCCGCCGACGCATCCAAGAAAGCATCGGCTAGCGCGGCTGTTGCGGCAACGTCTGCATCTGCGGCGGCATCGGCTTCAGCATCGGCAAAAACCGAGCTTCTGGATTTGAACAGCGCGACAAAAAAAGAATTGGCAACCCTCCCTAAAATTGGTGATGTACGCTCAGATGCAATTATCAAGGGGCGTCCTTACAAAGGTAAGGATGAATTGCTTAGCAAAAAAATATTAAGCGAAGATGTTTATAACGGTATAAAAGATTTGGTAATCGCCAAACAAAAACCTGCTGAGAAAAAATAATCATGTAGTGCCACGCAGTGTCTGTAAAATCTGTTTACAGACATTGCATAAATTAGCACTCAATAGCACTGAATAGCTTGCCCTTGATCGTGTAGCACTTTGCCGTGACAGTGAGGTTCTATGTCAAGCAGGTTTTTACATCTTATTCCATGCATCAGCATGCTCACCCTGGCAACACAGGTGCATGCTGCAGATGACAGCAAGCCATTTACCATCAGTGGTTTTGGCACACTGGGTGTCGTTCATAGCAACACCCGCAATGTTGATATCGTCCGGGATCTGACACAGAATGACGGTGTTGGTTACACCAGACAAACTGATTTTGGCATGGACTCCAATTTTGGCCTCCAGCTCAACAAGAGCGTCAGTGACAATATCGACGCAGCCCTGCAAGTTGTCAGCCGCAGATCTGCAAACAAATTCCAGCCTGAAGTCACCTGGGCATATGCCCGCTACGTACCCAACGACAATCTGCAACTGCGTGCAGGCCGCCTTGGATTTGATGTTTATCTGCTGGCTGATTCACGCAATGTCGGCTATACCTATCAATGGGTAAGACCTCCCATTGATTTCTTTGGCAGCCTGATCATTTCCTATTTCGATGGCGGCGACATGGTGCTCTCTACACCATTGGGTGGCGGCATATTGCGTGCCAAAGTCTTTGCAGGTGTGGCCAGGGAAAAAACTTCAACAGGCAGCCCGGATGAATTCTTGTCCCTGAACCGTTCGCGCCTGCTCGGCGGACATCTTGAATACCAGACTTCAAACTGGATATATCGTCTGGGCTACAGCCAGCTTACATTCAAAAATGAATTTCCGCCCTTGCAGCCATTGCTGGACAACCTGCGTTCACCTTACCTGAACGCGTTTATTCCCAGTGCTGCCGGTCTGGCGAATGACCTGTCACTGACTGATAAAAAGTTCACTTATCTGTCGGCAGGTATTGCCTATGATGAGGGGCCCTTGCAGGCTCAGCTCATGCTCAATCAACTGAGCTCGGCATCCCTGCTCTTCCCCACTAACAGGGCCGCCTACCTGACTGTCGGTTATCGCATCGATCAATGGACACCTTATTTTACTTACTCGGCATCAAGACCCGTTAACAAGAGCACTGCCAGCCGCCTGCCGCTGGGCGTCAGTTCCGATATCGATATGCTCGCAGCAGCCTTCAATGACGCAATCAATAATCAATACAATCGCCAGACCACTTTCTCTCTCGGGGTGCGCTATGACCTGACAGAGAAAAGTAATGTGAAATTACAAGTAGATGACATCAAGACCGATGACTATTTTTTGGTCAGGAATAATCAGCCCGGATGGAATGGCAAAGCCAGGCTGATCAGCATTGCCTACAATTTCATTTTTTAAGAGAAAATGATGAGAGTTATTTACCATCTTCTCTTGTGTCTTGGTTTCTGGGGATGCTGTCATGCAGCACAGGCAGACCTGGTGGTGATTGCTAATCCACAAAGTGGCATAGAAAAATTGAGCAAGGATGAAGTCATCAACCTGTATATGGGTAGAAACCGCAAGCTGGCATCTGGCATAAATGCCATGCCACTGGACATGACGGCAGCCAATACCGAAAAGGCGAAGTTTTATGCATTGCTGGTCAATAAAAATCTGCCTGAAATCAATTCTTATTGGGCGAGGTTGATGTTTTCTGGCCAAGGCTCGCCGCCCATGCAGATAGAATCTGCGGATGAGGTAATGGATATCGTCAGCAGCAACAAGGCAGCCATAGGCTATATAGAACGGAAGAAGCTGGATAAACGGGTCAGAATGATTTATGACCCTACACAATAAGTGATTCCTGCATGTTAAGACTACTACGTACCAGCATCGTTTATCGCAGCGCATTCATTGTGCTTGGTATTGCCCTGCTTGTAGGTATATTTTTCGCACTGCTCAGCTATCATTTCTCTGCCCAATCTGAACAGGAACAAGCCCGCCAGCGCATGCAGGCATCGTTAAGCACGGTTGAAAATACCGCCAGCATAGCCTGCTTCGTACTGGACCAGAATCTGGCAGGAGAACTAGCACGAGGCTTATTAAAGAATGGCGACATCAGCCGGGTGCAAATCATTTCAGAAGGTAAAGTCCTTGCACAGGCTGACAAGAAACCGGTCAAAGGCAGCGATCAATCCGCGCTTGCCATACTGCCCGGCATCAGCCCATCCAATCAACTGGTGCATGAAGTTTATTCTCCATTCAATCCCAAGGAAAAAGTCTGTGAAATTCACCTGGACCCTAATATTGATTTCATCAGGGACCAGAGCACAGCCAAGGCACGCTTCATCGTCTATCTCTTGTTATTACAGGCGCTGGCCATGGCTTCTGCGGTGGTGTATGTCGTACTGACGATGATTACCAGGCCGATTAAAAATATATCAGACCGACTGCATACCCTGGCACCAGAATCCGGTGACAAGCTGGGCCTGCCAGATGGCAATGAAAAAGACGAAATCGGTCAGTTGGTACGCGACGTCAACACCCTGGTCGCCAGCCTTCTAAAGACACTCAATGAAGAGCGGACCCTACGCATGCAGCATGCGATAGGTGAGAAAAAATTTCAGACCATTTTTGAAAATGCAGAAACAGGCATCTTCCAGCTCAATTTTTCTGGTGAACTACTCTCTTACAACCCTGCCTTTCTGCGCATGTTCAGTCTTGATGATCATGGTGGCAAAGACATTATTGCCAATGCCCTGACTTCATTGCTGGAAGGCCAGGAATTACGCCTGCACCTGATGATCGATGCGGCCATCAATGAAGCCAGGATCATGTCTGACGATTTTTACATACAACTGGCAAGTTCAAGCAGCAAGAAGTGGATCAACCTCGTCATCAGCCCGGCCGAAGACGGCATATTGCAAGGCCTGGTGAATGACATTACTGAACGCAAATCGCAGGAAGAAAGTGCCAATCAACTGGCGGTAACCGATCATTTAACCGGTATCAACAATCGCCTGGGCTTTGAAAAAGAAATCAGCCGCCTGTCCAGGGAATATACCAATGGCAATGCACAAGGTTTTTTCCTGCTCATGATAGATCTGGACAAATTCAAGCAAGTCAATGACAGCCACGGCCATACCGTTGGAGACCAGGTACTCGTGCATTTTTCCCGCCTGGTCAGCAATACGGTCAGAAGATCAGATTTCATTGCCCGCCTCGGCGGCGATGAATTCATCATCCTGTTAAAAGACCTGACACATCTGGAAAAAGCAGAAGAAATTGCTCAAAAAATCATTACCCTGGCCAGCCAGCCTATCGTCATCAATGAAACCCTGTGTGTGCAAATTGGTGCCAGCATAGGGATCAGTTATACTGGCCCAAATGAATTTGATGCCAGTGATTTACTCAGTCAAGCCGATGCCGCCATGTATGAAGTCAAGCGCAGCGGTAAAAATGCCTACCGCGTTGTCCATCTTGATAGTGGCAAGCATCAACAGGCAAACGATACTATTTGATCTTCCAGCATTTCCATGACCACCATCTGGTAAAGCAAATTGGGCTGCAAGCTGATTTCCAGGGCGCAGGTATAAGTCAACTTGATCACATGGTCGTCATTGCTTTCTATTGCCCTCTCAAACAAATCCGACCAGGAGCAGAGTTGCCTATGTTTTGCACGCATGCGGCTTTCATACGCAGATTCAGACACGAGCATTGGTGCGCCAACAGAGACGTATGCTGCGCATAGCGCTACCCATAAATCTTGCCGCCTGCTGAACAGTGTTTTTTGATAGAGATAAGGCAGGACCTGCCTTGCCGCGTTGACACCCGTGACTATATGCAAGATTGTAAAGTCTCTGGTTTGCCCATAGGCCGAAATCGCCCAGAGCGCCAGTTCATCCAGCAAATTTTCAGTGACAGGCATGCCCGGTAAATTTTGCAAAAATTGTTCATCATTGACGACTGCGAACATTTTCTCTGCAATCATCCTGCCTGGATAGGTTTTGCCTCTCATGCCTTGCGATAACTGATAGAAACCAGAGACAACCGAGCTGGCTGCTGGTCGTGCGTTGATATCGATGCTGATAGCAAAGTTCGCGGCAACCAGTGCAGCGAGACTGGCAGCTATTTCCCCGTCATGCTCAGCTTGCAAACCATAGGCCAGCCGTATCAGTGCATGAAAGGCGGTCGTTGCAGGAGCGAATGGGACACGGGCCAATACATCCCTGATGACTTCGCCTTTTCCTCGCTCAGCAATACGAATGGCAAAGCAGGATTGCAGATCAGCAAAGTTTTCTCTCTTGCCAAGATAAGCCTGAAAGTCTTCATACCTGATGGTTACAGCGGGAGGCAAGGCTGGCAAGGCATAAGTATCGCGCCAATGCGCAAAGAAGTCCTGCAAACGTCTGTCACTCGCCCCCATGCCGGCAAGTGCGCACAAGGCCATGGGACAGTGGTTGGTGGTTCCCTTGCCATTCAGGGCGAACGCCCTGTTCTTGTCCAGCAAGTCCTTAAGAATCAAATTACTGCACATCGCTGTTGTTGAAGCCGTCATTTGCACTCTCCATCGATAGTTGATGTGTTGTAGTATGCAAGTTCAAGTTAACTTGAAGTCAAACACTTTTTTATGCATTGAGGTGAAATGATGGCTGATGCAAACAATACAAATCTGATCAGCATAGGTGAACTTGCCGAACGATCAGGCATCGCCGCCAGTGCTTTGCGCTTTTATGAAAGCCGTGGTTTGATTACCAGCGTACGCAGTCCTGCGCAACGTCGCCAATTCCCGCGTGAGGTATTGCGTCGCGTTGCCTTTATCAAGGCGGCGCAAACAGCAGGGCTGACACTGGAAGAAATAGAAAATAGTCTGGCTACCCTGCCCGGCCAGCGGACGCCGACAAAGCAGGATTGGGAGAAGCTATCGAGATCATGGCATGCCCTGATAGAAGAGCGCATCAGGTCATTGACAGCCTTGCGTGACCAGCTAAGTTCCTGTATAGGCTGCGGCTGCCTGTCGCTCAAATCCTGCGCGTTATATAACCCACAAGACATTGCCCATACCAGAGGTACTGGGCCGCGTTATTTAATGGGTGATAAATCTTCAGACCTGGTTTAATCAGGTCAAAGCATCTTTATTCAGTATCTGCATCACCAGCATCAATGCTGGTACCCAGAAGGCTTTGCGCAGTATCAGCAGGTAAGGCTTCAACGCTTTTGAGTTTGCGTGTCATTTGCCGCGTTCTGACTTCTGCCTGATCAATATTTTTTGCCGCTTTTTCCAGCGCGACTTTGGTGGCGGTCAGTACATCGGCAAACTTGCCAAACTCTGTCTTGACCGCTCCGAGTACTTGCCAGACTTCTGATGAGCGCTGTTCCAGCACCAGGCTACGGAAACCCATTTGCAGGCTGTTCAGCAAGGCTGACAAGGTAGATGGGCCAGAGATGGAGACGCGGCAAGTACGCTGCAATTCATCAGCCAGACCCGGCCTGCGCATGACTTCTGCATACAGTCCCTCAGTCGGCAGGAACAGGATGGCGAAATCTGTCGTCAGTGGTGGTGACAGGTATTTCTCAGAAATGGTTTTGGCTTCCAGGCGTATCGCTCTCTCCAGCTCTTTGCCTGCCTGCGCTACGCCCTCTGCATCGGCACGCTCTGCGGCATCGATCAGGCGCTCATATTGTTCCTTGGGGAATTTTGCATCGATGGGCATCCATACCGGTGCCCTGTTTTCTTCCTTGCCCGGCAACTTGATGGCAAATTCCACCCGCTCACCTGAGCCTGGTATGGTTTCTACATTTTTGGCATACTGGTCTGGTGTCAGCATTTGTTCAAGCACCATTTCCAGTTGCACTTCGCCCCAGGTGCCACGGGTTTTCACATTCGTCAGCACGCGCTTGAGATCACCAACACCTATCGCAAGCTGCTGCATCTCACCCAGACCTTGATGGACTTTTTCGAGACGGTCAGAGACTAGCTTGAATGATTCGCCCAGGCGCTGCTCCAACGTCGCATGCAATTTTTCATCCACAGTCTTGCGCATTTCTTCTAGCTTACCTGCATTGTCAGCCTGCAATTGCTGAATTTTTTGTTCCAGCGTTGCGCGTATTTCGTTCATGCGCTGGGCATTTGATTCTGTCAGTGCCAACAGAGTTTGATTCAGGCTATCACCAAAGCGTTTCAGGCTTTGGCCCTGCTCGTCACGCGCAACCTGTCCCTGCAAAATGAAAGCCTGCCTGAATTGTTCCAGTTGCTGGGCATTGGTTTCATTGAGCTTCACCAGTTGCTGGGAAAATGCATCGATCTGGTTATTTTGCAGCGTGGCCACGCTGGTCAACTGGGCCGCCAGGTTTTGCTGTAACTGGCCGAAGCTACCAGACAGTTCCTGGCGGCCAGTCTGGGCAGTCAATTGCACCTGTTCTCTTAATGCGCGTTCACTGCGTTCCTGCGTCATTTGCGACTGCAATGATTGTTGTTGAGTCTGGCGCAGTTGCTCCTGTATGGCAAGTATGCCACTTGCATCCTGCGTGCCAGACTTACGCAGTAACAGCAAAATATTCAGGACGACGGCCAGCGCAGCCAGCAAAAGTATCAGTACTTCAAACAGGCTCATAGAAAAATATTCAGGTGAAAAAGGGATTTCAAATTGCAAAGCCTGGAAACTCAGCCAGGACGGTTGCGCATCCAGTCAGCCGTCTGATAAAACGATTGCATTAAATGCTGCTGCAAATCTTCACTGACGCCAACATCCTGCATGGCCCAAGCCATGCAGCGCAGCCATTGATCACGTTCGCTGCTGGCGATGGCATATGGCAGATGGCGTGCGCGCAGGCGCGGATGACCAAACTGCTCTATATACAAATTAGGGCCGCCCATCCAGCCAGACAAAAACCAGAACAGTTTGTCGCGTGATCCATCCATGGGAGTGGGATGTAGTGCACGTATGCCAGCAAATTCTGGCTCCAGTTCCATCAAGTCATAAAACCGATCAACCATCTCACGCAGTTTTTCTGCACCACCCAGCAATTCATATAAATTGACCTGGGCTTCTTCATTATTTTCAACTTCAGTATTCATGTCATCGCTAATTTAAAACCGCTCTTAAAACCATTCAGAGTGCTGGTCTTGCCTGATTCACCCACAATTGCACTGCAGGTCTTTGCCACTGCTGGGCTGCGAACCGGACTAATTTTTCAGGCACCTGATCGCCATGCAGTGCCAGACGATTAATCATCAAAGCGAGATCAAGATCAGCGACAGACCAGTCACCAAAGAGGTTTTCAGCATTCTCTGGTATCAATGATTCACCCACCAGGAACAATTGCGCCGCTGCTGCTTTGGCAGCGTCAGACAAGGGTTCCAGCTTCTTGCCATAGAAGATGACCTGGGTATTACGCTCTACCCGTATAGGCATCAGGGCGCTACGTATCCAGGCTTGCACCTGCCTTGCCCTGGCGCGGGCGTGAGTGTCTTTGGGATAAACTGCATGCTGTGGAAATACTTCTTCCAGATACTCGGTAATCGCTGAAGATTCGGATAAGGCAAAACCATTGTGCACCAGAGTAGGCACACGCTGCGTCAGGGACGTGGCTGCATAGTCGGGCGCATGCTGGGCGTCTGCCTCCAGATCTACTGTCAACAACTCAAAGTCCAGGCATTTTTCATGCAAGGTAACGAACACCGACATCGCATAAGGGCTAGTAAATTGTGAATCCACATACAGTTTGATGTCTTGTTTTTGCAAGATATATCCTTTTAAATTAATTCAGTGCGCGTTGCTATCAAGCCTCACGCAGGCTTTGCAGGGGTGGCTGATTCAGGACATTGCGCAAACCCAGCCAGCCACCTACCACGGCACAAATAGCGCCAACAACCAGGCCTGCCAGCCATACCAAAGGCGAGAAAGTCCATTCAAAATTAAAACTGAAGCGTGCCAGTGCCCAGCCTATGGCAGATGCACCTGAAGCTGCCAATACGCCAGACAAACCGCCTATCAGCAAGAATTCTATCCACTGTGCCTGCGAGAGTTGTTTGCGGGTTGCGCCTAATGCACGCAAGAGCGCAGCCTCTCGCATCCGTACATCTTGAGAGCCAGCCAGCGCTGCATATAACACCAGCACACCAGAGGCCAGCGTGAACAGGAACAGGAATTCTACTGCCGTGATCACCTGGTCCAGCACATCCTGCATTTGCTTGATCATCGCCCCAACGTCTACAACGGTCAGGTTAGGGAAGTCACGCATGAAGCGATTGACGAAAGTTTTATCTGTTTCGGGCAAACGGAAAGCCGTGATCCAGGTTTGTGGCATATCGACCATGGCCTTGGGGTTGATGATGACAAAGAAGTTCACCCGCATCGAACCCCAGTCAAGCTTGCGCAGGCTGGTGATAGTCGAAGTCACCTGTTGACCTGCGACATCAAAAGTCATTTTGTCACCCAGCTTGAGCTTCAGAGTTTTGGCTATACCCTCTTCCACTGAAGCCTCGGCCTCGGTGGCCTTGCTATCATCATACCAGCGACCGGCGGTGATTTTATTCAGTGCAGGCATATCAGCCATGGTCGACAAATTGAATTCACGATCAACCATGCGCTTGGCCTGGTCTTCTGCATAGGTGTCGCCGGTGATAGGTTTATCATTCAAGGCGATCAGGCGGCCACGTATCATGGGGTAAAGCTCAGGTTTGCCAAAAGCCTGTACTTGCCTGGCAATATCTGCTTTTTGATCTGGCTGTATATTGATGACAAACTGATTTGGTGCATCTGCCGGGGTAGCTTTTTTCCATGCAGTGATCAGGTCACCGCGCACCACAGTCAATAACAACAAGGCCATCAAACCCAGGGCAAGGGAGACGACTTGCACGATAGTCGCGCCAGGTCGCCTTTGTAGAGCAGTAATGGCAAAACGCCAGGCAGAATGCGCGAATAATGTACGCATGCGTTTGAGTGAGAACATACCCAGCCATGCCACCAGCGCGAATACCAGCAAACCAAGCAAAAAGCCAGCCGCAGTCATCAGGCCCAGTTTGATATCCGCCGTTTGCCACAGCAACAAGGCCACGAACATGCCCAGGCCGCATGCGTAAGTCACCAGCGTCATGGCCTTGGGCGCATCCTGTTCACGTCGTATAACGCGATTATGCGGTACATTACGCAATTGCAAAATCGGTGGCAAGGCAAAACCTACCAGCAGCAATAAACCTGTGGCAATGCCCTGCACTGCAGGCAAGAAATTCGCATCCGGCAAATCCTTGGCGACCAGCTTGCCCAGCCATTCCAGCAAGACATAGTGCCCTGCATAACCCAGCAACACACCAGCGATACTACCCAACAAACCCAGGATGAGGAATTCAATCAGATACATGGACATGACCTGATTTTGTGTCAGTCCCAGGCAACGCAACATGGCGCAGGCATCCAGATGGCGCAGCATGAAGCGGCGCGCAGCCATGGCGATGGCAACTGCTGCCAGCATGGCTGACAACAGACTCACCAACGACAGGAACTGATCTGCCCTGTCCAGCGTGGCACGCATTTCCGGGCGGCCTGATTCCAGTGACTCCAGACGTATGCCTTTGAGTTTTTCACTTTCTATCTTGCCCTGCAATTCTTTTTGATAGGCAGCGATGAGCTTCGCATCGCCCGCCATGAGCAAACGATAAGTCACGCGCGACCCGTTTTGTATCAGCTTGCTGGCCGGTATATCCGCCAGCGATATCATGGCCCGTGGCGCAAAATTCATGAAACCAGCACCACGGTCGGGTTCTGTACCTATGGTCTGGGTAACCGTCAATTGCAGCTCACCCAGCTTGATTTTTTGACCTACATTCAAATTAAGGGCCGATAGCAAAGCCGGGTCTACCCACACTGTTCCGGATTGAGGGACGACATCAGTAGCGACTTCTGTCTCGCCCTTGTTCAGCTTCAACTTACCACGCAAGGGGTAATCTGCACTTACGGCTTTTAAAGAGACCAGGCGGGATATCGCTTCATCACCCTCGCCCGCCAGCGCCATACTTGGAAAAACTACCGTTTCTGCCGTCTTGAAGCCTCGCTTTTCTGCTTCTTGCCGCCACTCCGGCTTGATAGGTTGATCAGCCGCGACCAGCAAGTCAGCGCCT
Organism: Undibacterium sp. TC4M20W; assembly: GCF_049340245.1. Taxonomy (NCBI): domain Bacteria; kingdom Pseudomonadati; phylum Pseudomonadota; class Betaproteobacteria; order Burkholderiales; family Oxalobacteraceae; genus Undibacterium; species Undibacterium sp. TC4M20W. Next base: position 123,954 of record NZ_JBMPPI010000007.1, on the reverse strand, counting down.
AGCAACTGATGGGCATCGCGGTTGAGGCCGCTGCGCATTCTGTCGGTAAAAAAACCGACCGAGGCCAGAGAGGCCACGGCGATCATCAAGGCAATCAGTAAAAAGCGCAGCTCACCAGCACGCCAGTCACGCATCGTCATACTGAGAGAGAGTTTGAACATAATTACCTTGCCAATACAGAAATTAAAATCGAATACGCACCAAATGCAGCACTATCCGACACCTCTGACAGTAGTGCTACAAAACAGCCTTTAGTTCAAAGTTTGCCTTGCTTTTTTACTCAGCTACCAACGCATTCGCAAAATCAGCGAGCAAATCCTGGGTATCTTCTATGCCGACAGAAACGCGTATCAAAGAGTCAGCTATCCCCATCTCCGCACGACGTTCTGCCCCCATCTCAAAGAAAATGGTGTGTGCAACCGGAATAACAAGGGTGCGGGTATCACCAAGATGCGTTGCATTGATCGCCAGCTTCAGGCGGTTCAGGTAATCAAAGCAATCTATCTCAGGTTTTAGCTCAAAACTGAACAAGGCACCGTAGGCAGTAAACAACTCTGTAGCCAGGACATGTTGAGGATGATCTGGCAGGCCAGGATAATGCACCGCTGCTACGCGCGGGTCGGCAGCCAGCATTTTTGCCAGCGCCAGGGCGTTCGCACATTCCCTGTCCATGCGCAGGGCAATGGTTTCTGCACCTACGGCAACCTGATGTGCTGCTTCTGGTGAAAGCGAGGCGCCAAAATCACGCAAAGCCTTGGCCCTGATTTGTGCAAGCCCTTGCATGTGCGCAGGCTGTTTGCGGAAGTTGGCAGCAATATTTGGAAATGTACTCCAGTCAAACAAGCCGGTATCTGTCAAAGCCCCACCCAGTACATTGCCATGTCCCGCGATGGATTTAGTCAGCGAATTGATCACCAGGCCAGCATGTACAACTTTGGGCTGGAACAGATAAGGCGAAGTCATGGTGTTATCGACCACAAACAGTATGCCTTTTTCACGGCACAGCTCACCTATCTTTTTTAAATCAGCGATTTGCGTGCGTGGATTGGCGATAGTCTCGACAAACACCATGCGGGTCGCTGGCGTCAGTGCGGCTGCAACATGGCTTACATCAGTAGCATCTACCAGCGACACATCAACGCCCTGCCCAGCAACGGTTTGCCACAGGCTATTGGTATTGCCAAACAAGAATGAAGAAGACACCAAATGATCACCCTGGCGCAACAATGCCTGGAACACCGCGCCTATGGCAGCCATGCCGGTCGCAAAAGCAATAGTAGCCAGCCCGCCTTCCATCTTGCTGATTTTTTCTTCCAGCGCAGAGACGGTAGGATTGCCCTGGCGGCCATAGCGGTAGCCAGATTGTTTATTCTGGAACACCGCTGCCAGATCACGCGCATCGCTGTAACCATACATGACCGAGGTATGGATGGGCTTATGAACAGAGCCATGCTCTATGTCTTTTTGTCTGTCACTGTGCAGAATGGTGGTGGTGAAACCGTATTTGGGTGATTGAGGTGTCGTGCTCATGGTGCCGGAAATAAGAATAGAAAATAAAAAGCGAGTTCTGGGAGTTTAACCCAGAACTCGCTTTTTCATTCCTGTACCGAGGTAATGAGACTGGTTAAATCAGTCCTTCAGCAAGAAAGCTTCTATCAATTCTGCCAATCTCTCTGGCTGGTCATGGTGCAGCATGTGCCCGGCATCGAAAATCATCTCTTTTTGTAGCTGCGGTATATGCTCCAGGCGCCTGTCTATTTCCAGGCGAGCTTCTTCTTTAGGCCCCATCCAGTGCCAGACATTGGTGTCATCTGCCTCCATCCACAATACCGGTGCAGTGATTTTTTGCCAGCAGGCCATGACCTCTTCAACCCGGTATAGGAGCGGACTGGTTTGCTTGTGGGCAGGGTCACCCAAAATCTCCCAGCAACCGGGACTGGTCTCTTTAGCCCAATGAGCAGAAAGAAATGCCGCTCTTTCGTCCGACAGACGGGGATTGGTTTTTTGCAAACGGGCGGCTACTTCCGCCTGCGACGCATAAGTGCGCAGGCCAGCCTGGTTTTCCAGCTCATCCAGCCATTTTCTGTAACGCCCTGGTGCCTGTTTGGGATGGGTCACCGGCATGCCAAAGCCCTCAAGATTAATAAATTTGCGCACTCGCTCTGGCCGCACGCCTGCATACAAACCAGCGACATTCGCCCCCATGCTGTGTCCGAGCAGGTTCACAGGTTCATCCGGCGAGATATGCTTTAACAGCGCATCAAGGTCACCCAGATAATCGGGAAACCAGTAAGTATCGACCTTGGGCGATTCAGTCAATCCAAAGCCACGCCAGTCGGGCGCAATTACTTGCCAGTCCTGCTTCAGGCAATCGACGACAAACTGGAAAGACGCAGACACATCCATCCAGCCATGCAGCATGATGATCTTGGGCGCATCTTCCCGCCCCCAACTGCGCACATGGTATTGCAGACCACGGATATCAAGAAAGGATGTGCGTGAAGGCTTGAATAGAGTATTCATAAGAATTTAATATTTTTCATCTGGAAATACAGGCAAACGCCAGCCTGCAAAGCACATAATCAAGTAGCATGATACCAATGCCTCAGGGCACTTGCAGCACGAACATGCAATAGCACGACCGTTCGATTATTATAACGGAGACAGGATGAAGCAGTTGAACAAACTCAAAGACAAGACTAAAAACGATACAAAAGCTGATCAAGTTACCCATGTTGATCATTATGATCAGCTTTATCACGAATTCAGATGGGATGTACCCAGCAATTTCAATATCGCAGAAGCCTGCTGTCACCGCTGGGCGGCAAAGCACAAGCATGCAAAGAAGACTGCCATCCTGTATGAAGACAGCGAGGGCAATAGCCGCCGCCTGACTTATCAGCAACTACATGAACAAGCCAACCAGCTTGCCAATCTGTTGTTGCAGGAAGGCATACAACGCGGTGATGTGATCGCCTGCATCTTGCCACAAAGGCCAGAAACTGCCATCACCATCATGGCTTGTCTGCAAATTGGCGCCATCGTCATGCCCTTGTCTTTTTTGTTCGGGCCAGAGGCGCTGGAATACCGGCTGCAACATAGCCAGTCCATCGCCATCATTCTGGATGGCAGTGGGATAAAGGCATTTGAAGAAATTCGCAGCCGCTGTCCCGACCTGAAAACCGCCATTACCGTAGATTGCGATACCAGCGACGACATGCCGCCCTGCATAGACTGGGAAACGCATGTACCCAACATGCCTGTCACTGCCCGCATTGCCGATACCCGCTCCAGCGATCCGGCCATTTTGATTTACACCAGCGGCACTACCGGTGCGCCCAAAGGTGCGCTGCTGCCTCATTCTGCCATTATCGGTAATCTGACAGGCTTTGTGGCATCGCAAAACTGGTTCCCGCAAGACGAAGATGTATTCTGGTCACCGGCTGACTGGGCCTGGACTGGCGGTTTGATGGATGCATTATTGCCTACCCTGTATTTTGGCAAACCCATCGTTGGCTACCAGGGGCGGTTCACTGCAGAAACTGCCTACTATTTGCTGGAAAAATACCAGGTCACGAATACCTTCCTGTTCCCCACCGCCTTGAAAATGATGATGAAGGCAGAGCCCAAGCCCAGGAAGAAATACAAACTGGCCGTGCGTGCCATCATGACTGCGGGTGAGGCTGTCGGTGATGCCGTTTTCAACTGGTGTGAAAAAGCCTTGCACATAACTCCAAATGAAATGTTTGGCCAGACTGAAATGAATTATATCGTCGGCAACAGCCATCAATTGTGGCCTGCCAAACCCGGCAGTATGGGGCGACCTTATCCTGGACACAGGGTGGCAGTTATTGACGATGATGGCAAAGAAGTGGCAGATGGTGAAACAGGTGAAGTTGCCATGAGCCGCTATGACGCCTATGGTCATCTTGACCCGGTGTTCTTTCTGGGCTACTGGAAAAACGACACGGCAACACGCAATAAATTCACTGGCGACTGGTGCAGAACGGGCGACCTGGCTACCCGCGACGCCGATGGCTATCTCTGGTATCAGGGCCGGGCAGATGATATGTTCAAGGCGGCTGGTTACCGCATAGGCCCATCAGAAATCGAGAATTGCCTGGTCAAACACGCAGCAGTGGCAAACGTCGCTGTCGTGCCTAAGCCAGACAAAGAACGCGGCAACCTGGTCAAAGCGTATGTGGTGTTAAGCCAGGGGTTCCAGGGTGACGATACCCTGATCAAAGAATTGCAAGAGCACGTGCGCGGCAAACTCGCCCCCTATGAATATCCGAAGGAGATAGAATTTATCGATGCCTTACCTATGACCACCACAGGCAAAATACAACGGCGCATATTACGGCTGCGTGAAGAAGAACACGCTAAAAAATAAGCCATCTAAAAAATCAGTGTTGCGCTAACACCGTAGCACTGACCAGGCCCGCAACCTGGTCCAGCATGTCGCTGATAGTCTTGCCATACAAGGTGCTATTGAAGGCTGCGCCATCGAAGACATGCTCACGTCCTACACTCACATTACCCGCAACGGCATTTGAGAATTCCTGCTGCGCCAGCAGTTGACCAGTACTTGCGTCATAGATACGTACCTCCAGTTCTATGGCACGGGTTCTTTTTTGCGTCAGACCAAACAGATTGGTATCTATCTTGGTACCGGCATTGCGTATCTCACCAGAGACGATGTAGCGGCTGGCATAAGTGCGCCCCAGTTGCTGCAAGAGGTTCACTGGCGGCACATCCTGCTGCCAGTCAAACGACAATAGATCAGGCGAGGTGCGTACCTGCACTTGTCGTTCACGCATGAGTCTGCGGGCAATCGCCTTGGGGAAACCCTGTGAAGCATCATCAATATCGAGCACCTGCACAGGCTTGTTAACCGCAAAGCCTGTCAATACCAAGGCCTTATTGGATGGCAAATTAGGTGGCAAACCGGGATCGGTCATTTGTGCGATGGAGTGCGCAGAAAAGAATACGCCGAGTAAAATTAACGCGATCCGGTTTACCATTGATCTGATTGAGCTGATTGATCTTATGAGTGCTGTCATGACATTCTTCAATGCAAGTGGTTTATCTTGATTACGACAGTAACAGCAACAACTTTAAGCATCCATTACAATCCTTCATTCACCAACCAGCTTTGACACCATCTCCATGAGTTCATCTCTGATCATTACACTAGTCAAATCCGACGATGCCGCTGCCGTACTCGCATTTGAACAAGAAAACCGCGACCATTTTGAAGAATGGATAGCCAGCCGTGGCAATGACTTTTATTGCCTGCCAGAAGTACGCTCCAGCCTGGAGCAAGCCCAATACCTGGCCAGCGCCAATCGTGAATATCACTATCTGGCATGGATAGAAAATGAAGTTGTTGGACGCATCACCCTGCGCGGCGTTGAACAAGATCAGTACCATAAGGCTTTTCTGGGTTACCGCTTCAGCCAGCGCCACGGCGGCCATGGTTATGCGACGGCAGCAGTCAATGCCGTAGTCAGCCAGGCATTTGAAGAACTCAAACTGAACCGGATTGAAGCGACCGTCATTATCGACAACCTGCCATCCCAGGCCATTATGCGCAAATGCGGCTTCAGGGAGTATGGCCACTCGCATGCTTCGGTCTTTCGCAATGGTGTATGGCTGGATATGCTGCATTATGAAAAGCTGAACACGGTGCGCCCGGCCTGAATGACGGCTCATCCCCAGAATTTTGCAGTTCATCGCAAAGCGTGGGCAGGTAAAAACAAAATTGGCAATACTGGCACCAATGCAAACACCTTTCATTGGAGAAAACCATGCGCCACATCTTGTTGATAGCTGCCCTGTTGCTGAGTTCTACTGCTTTTGCCGATGAGCAAACCCGTAACCTGCCCGCCTTCAAATCCATCAAGACCCGCAGCGCCTTCAGCCTGGTGGTGGAAGTTGGCAAACCCCAGTCGGTACAAGTCAAGGGCAATGAAAGGTTTGTCAATAACGTCATTACTGAGGTCATTGGTGACGAACTGATCATTTCTTACAAAGAAAAAAATTCCATCAAGGTCAGTGACAACTCCCAGGTCATCATCAGCATCCCTGAGATGAGCCGTTTCAAGATGGAAGGCGCAGGTAAGACCATCTTGAACAATCTTTCTGGCCCCCACTTTGCCTTGTATTACGAAGGTGCAGGCATGCTGGTGGCAAATGGCAAAGTCAAATCATTTATCCTGCGTGCCGAAGGTGTAGGCCTGGTAGAAACCAAGAACCTGATCGCTGAACAGGTAGATGCCCACATAGAAGGCATAGGCTCGGTATCGGTCAATGCACGCGAGAGCCTGAATGCATCCGTACAAGGCATAGGCAGCCTGACTTATTATGGCCACCCACGCAATGTCAGCAAATCTGTGGAAGGTATAGGCTCAGTACGTGCCGGAGATTAAATATTTGCCGCTGCCTGCAGGGCACGCAGCTCATCCTCATCAAACCCTGCTGCTCTCCTTCCTTCCAGGTTAAAAGGTCCCCGCACTGGCGGGGCCTTGTATTTGCGGGTCATTTCGGCATATGTCGAAATAATATCCAGGCCCTGCTCTGCACACAGTTTTTTGTACCAAAAATTGCCAATGGCAACATGGCCAATTTCATCATGCAGGATAATCGCCAGAATATCGGCAGCAGCATGGTCACCAGCCTGTGCCAGTTTGGCCATGACGGCAGGCGTCGCATCGAGACCACGTGCCTCCAGCGTGCGTGGCACCAGGGCTAATCGCGCTAATAGATCACCCCTGGTTTTCTCTGCCATTTCCCACATGCTGTTATGCGCGGGGAAGTCGCCATAAGCAAAACCCTGGGTATGCAGATGCCCTATCAGCAACTGGAAGTGATAAGCCTCTTCCTTGGCCACTTTCAGCCAGTCCAGGTAAAACTGCGCTGGCATGCCGGCAAAGCGCCAGATAATGTCTGCCGCCAGATTGACTGCGTTCAATTCTATATGCGCCAGTGCATGAATGAGCACCGCCCTGCCTTCTACCGTATTCATGGCGCGCCGTCCCACCTTACCTGGCGGCACCAGTTCTGGCTTGCTCAAACGCCCGGGTATACCTTCAGGCTCAGCAAAAACTGTGGCAACATCCAGCAAGGGCTCCTTGAGAATTGCATGGATAGCCTCACATTTACGTTGAGGATCAGATTCCAGTACCGCAGCCAATGCGCATGCTCTTAACTCATTAATAACTTTATCTTTCATATACATGTGAAGCCAGGCAAGTAAGCCCTCAGGGGTTTACAATACTGTTTTCGCTAAAAAAGCGTCATTTTACGGAATAACCATGCCCATTTACCAATTCGGTGACCTAGTCCCAGAAATTGATGCGTCCGCCTATATTGCCGACAGCGCCAACATCATAGGCAAAGTCAAAATAGAAGCCAATGCCAGCATCTGGTTTGATGTCACCATACGTGGTGACAATGAATTGATTACCATCAGCGAAAACAGCAATGTACAGGAAGGCAGCATTTTACATACTGATCCTGGTTACCCCATGGTCATAGGCAAAAATGTGACTGTCGGCCATCAGGCCATGCTGCATGGCTGCACAGTTGGTGATGGCTCATTGATAGGCATACAGGCTGTAGTACTGAATGGTGCAAAGATAGGCAAGAACTGTCTGGTTGGTGCTGGCGCACTGGTCACCGAAGGCAAGGAATTCCCGGACAACTCCCTCATCATAGGCTCACCTGCCAAGGTAGTCAGAACATTGGGCGAAGCCGATATTGCCGGCCTGCAGCGCAATGCCGACACTTACGTAAAACGCGGACAAGCCTTTAAAACACAACTGAAACGTATAGACTGATTTAGCGACAACAATGACTGATACCTTACAAAAATTCATGTTCGAACATGCCGGTGTACGCGGTGAAATGGTCGAACTGATCCACACCTGGCAACAAACCCTGGCACGCAAGACTTATCCAGCCGCAGTACAAACCATACTCGGTGAGTTGATGGCTGCATCTGCCCTGCTGTCCGCCAATCTGAAGTTTGATGGCACCATGATCATGCAAATCCATGGCGATGGCCCGGTCAAATTGCTGGTCGTTGAATGTGATGCTGAGTTGAAAATGCGTGCCACTGCCAAACTCAGTGAACATGCCAATATCGCAGACGACGCCAGCCTGACTGACCTGATCCATTCTCATGGTAAAGGTCGTTTTGTTATTACGCTCGACCCGAACAATAAATTGCCGGGCCAGCAGGCCTACCAGGGCATCGTACCGCTGGATGGCGATAGCATTGCGACTGTCATAGAAAACTACATGCAGCGTTCAGAACAGCTCGACACCAAGCTGTGGCTGGCAGCTGACGACCAGGTCGCACGTGGCATGCTATTGCAAAAACTGCCTAAAACCGGTGGTGCTGAAGCCCAGGTGGAAGATGAGACCGAAGCCTGGAACCATGCTGTCATGCTGGGTGATACCCTGAAGCGCCCGGAACTGCTGAGCACAGGCATAGACATACTCTTGCACCGTCTGTTCTGGGAAGAAACCATACGTGTATTCGACCCTTTGCACCCGCAATTCCAGTGCAACTGCACACGCGAAAAAGTCGGTGACATGCTCAGAATGCTGGGTGAAGAAGAAATCCAGTCTGCCATTGCCGATCTTGGCACGCTGGATATCAATTGCGATTTCTGTGGCAAGCACTACGGCTTCGACAAAGTGGATTGCGCACAGTTGTTCGTTGCCAGCACGCTGACTGAAGGTACGCTGACCGCGCCTGAAATCAAGCATTAATTTCTATTGGTCTATTGATCCATTGGTCTGGTGACTGCGTGTCGCCAGACCATCCCCATCTCAAACCCAGCTTGAATTCATCACTCTGCATGAGTGTTTGATCACATAAGCCAATTCCCAATTTGATTTTCTGCCATTGTCGAAAGCTCATTATTCCGGAGACTTTCCATGATTCAACAATGGTATAAATTAAATCAAGCAAATCCAGCCAACCAGCACCGCGGCATGGATATCGTACGCATAGGTGTCGCATTGATTATTTTGATGCACCCCCTGCATGGCTACACCCACCTGGCAAATATCCCCAAATTTGGCGAGTTCCTGACTGAACTTGGCTACCCTTTTGGCACTGCCCTGGCATGGCTGGTCTTGCTGGTGCAAACAGCCAGCAGCCTGGCATTACTGGCCAATCGCTTTGTCGTCCCTGCCTGCCTGGGCCATATCGTTGTTGTTTGCTTTGGATTGCTCCATGTTCACTCCCACTATGGCTGGTATGTTGTCGGCCCAGGTCAGGGCGGCATGGAATGGGGCTTTATTCTGTTGACCAGTTTGCTGGGTGTCATGTGGGCATATTGGCCACAACAATACAAAAAAGACAAATAAATCGAGCAATAAAAATATTTTCAAAAAACCTTTGACCCTGACATTAGGTGAGGCTTTATAGTCTCCCTCATTGAAGGAGATCAGGCATGTTATTGAAAATCGGTGAACTGGCCAGCCGCACTGGCCTGACCATACGCACACTGCATCACTACGACAAAATCGGCTTGCTCAAGCCATCTGCGCGCTCAGAGGCAGGGTATCGCCTCTACGACAGGTCAGACATCAAACGCCTGCATCACATACAAGCCCTGCGCCGCCTGGATTTATCGCTGGCAGAAGTGGGCGATGTCATCAACGGCGCTGGCAATGATTTGCACTTCGTCATAGACGAACAGATTTCTGGCCTGGATCAGCAAATAGCACAAAGCATGGAATTGCGTGACAGGCTGCAAGAATTGTCAGGCCTGTTGAAAGCCAATGACGAACCCAATCTTGAATACTGGCTGTCGACGCTGGAAATGATGAGTCTGATCGGCAAATATTTTAGCCGTGATGAGATTCTGGATATGCGCGAACTGGAATCACAAGCGCAAAGCAAGATAGAAACGCATATGGCACCTTTCGTCAAGGCTGCCAGGATTTTGCTGGACCAGAAAATATCACCACTTGACCCACAAGCCAAACAACTGGCCAAAGAATGGGTACTGGCCATGAGTCAAATCATGCCTGATCCCAGATTGCTCAGCAAATTCACTTTGATGCACAGAAAAGAACCTTCACTGCAGTCATTAAGCGGTGTCGATGATGAGATGATGGATTTCATCACCCAGGCATCAGTAGAAGTCAGGTATGACATTTACAGAAAATATCTGAGCGAAGAAGAACTGAGGTATTTTCGCGCCTCATTTTTCAGAAATGCAGAATCATGGACACGCATCTTTTCTGAAGTAAAGCAAAAAATGGCGTTAAACCTGCCACCTGACCATCCCGATGTGCAAGCCACTTTAATCAAATGGCGCGAGCTGTTCATGGATGCATGGGGCAATCATTTGCCCACCATGCTCAAAGTCAGGAGCATCCATGAAAAAGAACCGGAGCTCAGCATAGGCGGAGGTTTGACACTCACTATTATTGCCTATGCCCGCCAGGGAATGGCAATTCTGGAGAAAAACTCTCTTGAAAAGCAGCAAGAAAAAGTAAGGAAAACAACATGAACAACATAGATAAGCATAAAACGGACAATGCGCCTAAAGGCTTATTCAAGGACAGTAATTTTCTCTGGATGATAGGCGGTGGCGCGATCTCCATGCTGGGTGACCAGTTCACTTTAATCGCCCTGCCCTGGCTGGTGCTGAAGATGACTGGTGACACCCTGATACTCGGCATCGTGCTGGCACTGATCAGCGTGCCGCGCGCATTATTGATATTACTAGGTGGAGCAGTGGTCGATCGCTATTCGCCCAAGACTGTGATGATGCAAACCAAATACATCAATACACTGCTACTGGGTATATTGAGTGCGCTGATTTTTTACGGCAAGCTGGAATTATGGATGGTCTATGCACTGGCCCTGGGACTGGGTATCTCGACCGCCTTCAGCATACCTTCAGGTACATCGATGTTGCCACGTGTCGTACAGCCATCGCAATTACAACCTGCGAATGGCATCATGCTGGGCATGCGTCAGTTGACCATGTTCATAGGCCCGGTGCTGGCAGGCCTGCTGATTGCCCTGTTTGGTACGCAAGAAAGCGGCATGGTTCATGATGCGCAAGGTCTGGCAGCAGCATTTTTCTTTGACTGTTTTACCTATGCTTTTTCAGCCTGGACACTGAGCAAGGTCAGAATGAATGAAAGCATGCCAGCACCCCTTGGCGCCGCACCTGCAGCACAAAAACCGGCACTACTAAAGTCTCTGGCAGAAGGTTTGCGTTATTGCTGGAATGAGAGACAACTGCGTAGCTGCTTCATCTATTGGGCGGCAATCGCCTTCTTTATCATGGGGCCGATACAGATTGCCCTGCCGGTGATGGCAAACCAGCTCAACAATAGTGCCAGCGCACTTGGTTTACTGGCAGGCTCACACGGTGCAGGCACCTTATTGGGCATGGTACTGGCAGCCATGAAGCCCAATCTGCGCTTTGGCAACCTGGGCCGCACGATCCTGCTGGTCGATTTCCTGGTCGGCATACTGTTCGCACCCATGGGCCTGATCAGCGCAAGCTGGCAAGGGGCACTGATTTTGCTAAGCGTGGGCATACTCGGTGGTTTCTTGCATGTGGCCGTATTTACCTGGGTACAAAAACAGGTACCGCCACATATGATAGGTCGCGCCATGAGCATGTTCATGTTTATCTTCATGGGCATAGGGCCGGTCTCGGCTGCTTTCACAGGCTGGCTGCTGCGTGGCATCACGATTCCACAATTGTTCATGGGCAGTGGCGGCTTGTTGATTTTGATCGTCATCTCAGCAACACAGTTCAGTACCATATCCATGGTGACAGACAAGAAGGTCCCCGCATAAAACTCCTGGAAAAAAGACTCAGCCTGATCACACGTGATGTTTCAGGTCTGGGTCATTTTTGTCATCACATCGCTAGTGTGCAACCTGGCTTTGGCCTTCAGACTTACAGCGCATAACAATACCATGCAATGAGTAAAAATCATCTCATCGGGCGAAATGCGGGTATCACGCTGGAACATCTGGCGTGCATATTTGCCCCTGGAAAGGTGACACAGAGCAGGGAATAAGCTAAAACTGTTATTGCCACTGATAGCACTTGTCAAAACAGACAGACATGCTTGCAGCATAGCCAGAGAAGCTATTCATGCATCTTGAAGTTATGGCGGAGTAAACTTGGGGGGATTTAAAACTGGAAGTTGGCGAGCCTGATCTGCGGCACTTGCGGTAAGTGACTGTGGCTGCTTCGTTCCCGACCTGACCAGATTGGCCACGCCGCAATGCGCAGGGGCCCGCCAAACCTAATTATATCGCATCAAGCGCAAACTTGCAGCACTTCGGTTCATTTAGAGATATCTTGACTTAAGCCACACAAACTTAGAGCAAACTAGCCGGGCTTTCCCCGCTCGGGTCATTCAAACCGCAATTCTTCATTTCCATCCCCGCCTGGCCCAGTTTCATCGCATCCTTCCATTTGACCATTTCATTTACATAAGATATGCCTGCCCGCGCCCGTTGCGCATGGATTAGTTCAATTACAAACAGGAAAAAAGCATGGAACTTCGCATAAAGCAACTATCAAAACAATACAGCAATGGTGTACAAGCACTTAATGATATCAACCTGACCATACCTGCTGGCATGTTTGGTTTGCTGGGACCAAATGGCGCTGGCAAATCAACCCTGATGCGTACATTGGCGACCTTGCAGGATGCCGATGCGGGCACTGCAATGCTGGACAATATCAATATCCACGAGCACAAAGACCATATCCGCCGCTTGCTGGGTTACCTGCCACAGGACTTTGGGCTCTATCCCAAGGTCAGCGCCTATGACTTGCTGGATCACTTTGCCGTTCTCAAGGGGCTAGATCAGCGCAAGCAGCGCAAAGAGGTAGTCGAGGCCTTATTACATCAAACCAATCTCTACAATGTCAGGAGCAAGCATCTCGGTGGATTTTCTGGTGGCATGCGCCAGCGTTTTGGCATTGCCCAGGCCCTGCTTGGCGATCCTAAACTGATCATCGTCGATGAACCCACTGCAGGCCTGGACCCGGAAGAACGGGTACGCTTTCACAATTTGCTGGCTGACATAGGCACAGAAAAAATCGTCATCCTTTCTACCCACATCGTCGAAGACGTTGCAGACCTGTGCAATAACATGGCAGTCATCAACAAGGGACGAGTCATACTGACCGGGCAGCCACTTACCCTGATAGCACAGATACAGGGAAAAATCTGGAAACGCTTTATAGAAAAAAGCGAACTCGCCGACTGCCAGCAAAAATACCAACTGATTTCCAGTCGCCTGACCTCAGGCCGCACACTCATCCATGTATATGCAGATGAAAAACCTGGCCATGAATTTGAAGCGGCTACTGGCAACCTGGAAGATGTTTATTTCTCTGCGATGGCCGGTTTGCTGACGAGCCCAGCGACATCGCCAGTTCAACGCGCAGCCTGAGGAGTCGTCATGTTAGCGATACTCATGTTCGAGCTGCGTCAGAAGTCGCGCAGTCTTTCTACTTATGTTTATTTTCTGGTTTTTTTCAGTCTGGCCCTGCTATGGATGGCGGCTGCCGGTGGTGTCTTTCCCGGTGTTTCCATAGGCTTTGGTGGCAAGGTCAATGTCAATGCGCCGGTGGCAGTTTTTCAGAGCATTACCTTTCTTGGTTACCTAGGCATCAGCACAGTCGCGGCCTTGATGGGGCAAGCGACGCATCAGGACATAGAGCATCATACCTGGCATTTTTTCTATAGCGCCCCCATCAGCAAATTCCAATATCTTGCAGGCCGCTTTTCAGGTGCGCTGCTGACTTCCATTATCATCTTTTCTGGGCTTGGCCTGGGCGCATGGCTGGGTTGCTATCTGCCGGGTCTGGAGGCTGTCAGGCTGGGGCCAGTACAAGCCCTGTCTTATCTGATGCCCTATCTGTATGCAATCTTGCCAAACTTTATTATTTTTGGTGGCATTTTCTTTACCCTTGGGGCACTGAGCCGCCGCATGATGCCGGTGTATGTATCCAGCGTGCTGCTGATTATCGGCTACCTGGTCGCCCGTTCATTGCGGGCTGATCTGGATAACAAGACCATGGCCGCCCTGCTTGATCCTTTCGGTTCTTCTGCTGTGAGCATGGTGACTGAATACTGGAGCATCGCCGACAAGAATACCCGCCAGATTGCGCTGGACGGCGTGTTCCTGATTAACCGCCTGATCTGGCTGGTTCTTGGTTTTGCCAGCCTGGCGCTATGCTACTGGCGCTTTCAATTCGCTACCGTCAATACGGCTGGCAAACAAAAGAAGGAGCAGGCCGCAACTCCCCCTGTCATTATCCAACCGCAAAAAGTCACGCCGAATTTCGCCAGTAGCCGCAACTGGAAATTGCTGTATGCCGAGAGCATGCTGAATTTGCGCGAGTCAGTCAAAAACGTGTACTTCATCGTCATGCTATTGGCAGGCGTCTTGTTCATGTTCGCGGTTTCCAGTTCCATCACTAAGATGTTTGGCACACCCACTTATCCCGTGACTTATGCAGTACTCGAAATTCTCAGTGGCAGCTTCGGGATATTCATGCTTGCCATTACCACTTTTTATGCTGGTGAACTGGTATGGCGCGAACGGGATGCACGTATTGCGCAATTGCTTGATGCACTACCGATACCCAATTACCTGCCTTTCACTGCAAAACTGATCGCACTGATCATTTTGCAAGGCATCATGCTGTTTGTACTGATGTTGTGCGGCATCCTGATACAGACGATAAAGGGTTATACCAACTATGAGCTGACCCAGTATCTGCAACAATTGTTCCTGATGCAGTGGCCTGACTATGCCTTGCTGGCGGTGCTTGCGATTTCCTTGCAAGCTATCGTCAATCACAAATACCTGGCTTACTTTTTGATCGTACTGTATTACGCAGCTACGATAGCCTTGCCTGCACTGGGTATTGAACATCCGATGTTCCGCTATGGAGTGACACCAGCCTTCACCTATTCTGACATGAATGGCTATGGTCACATGCTGGCGCTTTCACGCTGGTATCTGGCTTATTGGACAGGCGCCGCCCTGATACTGGTCAGCCTGTCCCTGATGATGTGGGTACGCGGCACGACTACTGATTTCCGCCTGCGCTTGCGCTCAGCGAAACAGGCTTTCAAAGGCGGCAATGTCATTTTGCTCGCGTCTGGCAGTTGTATCTTTGTGTTGACTGGCGCTGCGATCTTTTATTTCACTAACGTCCTCAATACTTACCAAAACCAGTTTGCGCAACAGACTGACAATGCCCAGTATGAAAAACGCTATAAACAATATGCCAGCCATGTACAGCCACGTATCAGTGACGTCAAACTGAACGTCGATCTTTATCCTGAAACCCGTAGCGCCCACATCAAAGGGAATTACCAACTAGTGAATCGCAGCAAGCAGGCGATACAGGAAATATTTATCACCCAAAAAGAAGATATCGATATCATCAAGATGGAGTTTGATCTTGCCAGTGAAAAAAATATTGCCGATGGCAAGCTGGGCTTCCATAGCTACAAGCTGAAAAAACCGCTGGCAGCAGGTGAGAAACTGACACTCAATTTTGAGCTCAATATCAAGCCCAAAAACTTCCTGGGCATGAGCCAGGGCAGCTACCTTTATTACAATGGCAGCTTCTTCAACAGCACACTCTTACCTCACATAGGCTATCAGGCTGCGCTGGAGCTGCGGGAAGACAAAGCCAGGCGCGAGCAAGGCTTGCCTGAAAAAGAAAGAATGGCTGAAACCGATGATCCCAAGGCATTGGAAAACAGCTATATCGCCAATGACGCTGACTGGATCAATTTTGATGCGGTGGTTTCAACTTCTGCAGATCAGATGGCCGTTGCGCCTGGCACCTTAAAGCGCCAGTGGCAAGAACATGGCCGTAATTATTATCAATACGTGCCTGAACAGCCTATTTTGAATTTTTATGCTTTCCTGTCGGGTCGTTATAAAGTGAAACAGGCGCAATGGCATGACATCCCTATAGAAATCGATTACCACAAAGGGCATGAATACAATCTGGACCGTATGGTAAAAGGCGTACAAAAATCGCTGGATTACTACACGCAAAACTTTGGTCCTTACCAGCACAAACTGGTCCGTATCATTGAGTTTCCGCGTTATGCGAGATTTGCCCAGGCTTTTCCTAACACCATACCGTTTTCAGAAAGCATAGGTTTCATTGCCCGCGTTGATGACAATAATCCCAAAGAAGTGGATTATCCCTTCTATGTGACCGCACATGAAGTCGCCCATCAATGGTGGGCACATCAGGTCATCTCAGGCAATAGCAAAGGTGGCACCGTGCTGGTAGAAACCCTGGCGCAGTATTCTGCATTGATGGTCATGAAGCATACCTATGGTGATGCAACCATGCGCCGCTTTCTACAGTTTGAGCTGGACAGGTATTTGCAAGGCCGCAGTCAGGAGAGAAAAAAAGAATTACCGCTGGCACGTAATGAAAATCAAGACTATATCCACTATGCCAAAGGCAGCCTGGCCATGTATTTGCTACAAGACCAGATCGGTGAGGACAAAGTCAATCAGGCCCTGCGCCTGGTCATTGCACGCCATGCCAACAAAGGTGCGCCTTACCCTAGCAGCACGGCACTGACCAGGGCATTGCGAGAAGTCACACCGGCTGATCAGCAATATGTGATTGATGATTTGTTTGACTCTATCACCCTGTATGAAAACCGCGCCATTTCAGCTGTTGCCCATATCTTGCCTGACGGGCAGTATGAAGTGACGCTCAAAGTCACCAGCAATAAACTCAAGGCAGATGAACTGGGTGTGGAAAAAGAAGTTCCCTTGAAAGACTGGATGGATATAGGCATAGATGACAAAGACGGCAAAGCTTTGCTACGTCAGCGTCAGCTCATCAATCAAAAAGAAATGGTGTTCAAGCTCGTCGTCAAAGACTTGCCCGCCAAGGCAGGCATAGATCCAGATATCAAATATGTAGATCGCAAACCGGATGACAATCTGATCAAAGTAGAGTTGGTTAGAAAATAATTTCTACTCATCTGCACGGGAAGGCGAGCCAGAGTTCGCCTTCCCTTTCTTGGATTACCTCATTTATTGCCGCCTGGAATAAAAGTAATAATTTAATAATTAAATATTGGACTTATGGTAAATATATTTCCAATTTTGCTTTTCAATTGTGAACTTTCAGACCAGAATATGGCCTCAAGTGCAGGGCCAATATGACCATACTGAAAAGTACTCATATCAAATAAATAATAAGCCACTACCCTGCCTTTGTTGCACATCCATTAATCCAAAAAATCCACACTGGACCATTAACCATGCATAAACATCTTGTTCGCAACTTGTTCGCTGTTGCATTGACCTTACCCAGCTTCGCCTTTGCTGCCCACCCCAGCGAGACCGAAGCAGACCGCTGGAATTTAAATGATATGTATCAGAGCAAGGCAGACTGGGACAAGGATGCCGTCATGCTGGAAGTGCAGTTAAAACAGTTTCAAACCTGTAGTGGTCATCTGGCTGACAATATCGCCCGCTTCAAGACTTGCCTGGATCTGAACGCTGATTTATCCAAACGCTATGCCAAACTGGCCAGCTATGCCTTCCAGTTCCGCGATCAGGATACTGGTGATAATGCCGGCATGGACCTGGGCCAACGCTCAGATATTCTGGGTAGCAAGGTCGAAGAAGCCACCTCTTTCCTGCGCCCGGAAATTCTGAGCATAGGAGCAAAAAAAATCCAGGCATTCCAGGCCAAAGAGAAAGGCCTGAAGATTTATGCCCACCAGCTCGATGACATTTTGCGCTCAGGCGCCCACACCCTGGACAAAAAGGGCGAAGAACTTATCGCCACTTTTGGCATGGCGACCAATACCGCCAGCGCTGTCTATTCGACTTTATCCAATGCAGAAATGCCCTGGCCTAAAGTCAAACTATCGACAGGTGAAGAAGTACGCATAGACCAGGCTGCCTATACCAAATACCGTGCTGCACCCAACCGTGCTGACCGCCAACTGGTGTTTGATGCATTCTGGGGAAAATGGAAAGAGTTTGAGCGCAGCTATGGCGTGACCTTCTACGAACAGTTAAAACGTGACTCGGCCTACGCCAAGATACGCAATTACCCGGATTCGCTGACACAGGCGCTGGATAACAATAAATTGCCACGTGAAGTGTATGACACACTGGTAACGCAGACCCGCGCCAACCTCCCTACCCTGCACCGCTATTTCAAACTGCGCGCCAAACTGCTCGGTGTAAAAGACCTGCGTTATTTCGACATTTATCCGCCGCTGGTGTCTGGTGATTTTAAATATCCTATCAAGGATGGTGTCAGGCTGATGCTGGAGTCAGTCAAGCCGCTGGGTGATGACTACGCCAAGGCCATGGCAAAAGCCACGACTGAACGCTGGATGGATGTTTATCCTCGTCCACGCAAACGCTCGGGTGCCTATATGAATGGCGCTGCCTATGATGTTCATCCTTACCTGCTGTTGAACTACAACGATGATTATGAGTCTGTCTCGACTCTGGGCCATGAATGGGGTCATGCCATGCACTCTTATCTGGCCAATAAACATCAGCCATTCATCAGTGCGGACTACCCTACTTTCACGGCAGAAATTGCTTCGACCACCAATGAAGTCTTCCTGCTGGACCATATGTTGAAAATCGCCAAGAGCGATGACGAACGCCTGCTCTACCTGGGCTCAGCGCTGGAAAACCTGCGCGGCACTTTCTTCCGTCAAGCCATGTTTGCCGACTTTGAGCGCGAAGTACATGCCAAGGTCGATAAAGGCGAATCCCTGACTGGTGAAGCACTGTCGAAAATCTATGGCGACATCCTGAAAAGCTATCATGGCGACAAAGAAGGCGTCATGAAGATAGACGATACCTATGCTGTGGAATGGGCATACATCCCACATTTCTATAACCGCTTCTATGTATTCCAGTACGCTACATCCATCGCTGCAGGCTCAATGTTTGCTGACGAAATACTCAAGGGCCAAACTGGCGCCAGGGATAAGTACCTGAACATATTGAAAGCGGGTGGTTCTGCCTATCCTTATGAACTGGTCAAGAGCGCAGGAGTTGATCTGGCCTCACCCGCCCCGTATCAGGCAGTGTTTGTGCGCATGAATAAAATCATGGATCAGATTGAAGCAATACAGGCAAAACGCTAATACAATACGCAAATCTATCAGAAGCTGATTCAACAAAGATGAGCATCTGAACATGAAAAAACCCTGCCTCCCGCCCCCCCCTGGCGAGAGGCAATTTATTTTCAAGGTAATGGAAAAAAGATGCAAAAGAAATTCTTGTTGCTGAGCCTGGCATTGCCGGCGCTGTCGATGGCCGCAGAAGGTATGTGGACACTAGACAATTTACCCGGCACCAGGCTGCAAGCGGAATATGGCTTCAAGCCTACGGCAGAATGGGTCAGGAATACCATGCTGAGCTCAGTCAAACTGCCCGGCTGCTCTGGTTCTTTCGTCTCCAAAGATGGTCTGGTCATGACCAATCATCATTGTGCTTCAGGCTGCATAGAGCAATTATCGACCGCCAAACAAAATTATGTAGAAAACGGCTTCCTGGCAAAAAAACGGGAAGAAGAACAAATATGCCCAGCGCTGGAATTAAATCGTCTGGAAGATATCAGTGATGTGACAGACGAGGTCAAAAAAGCCACCGCAGGTCTGGAAGGCACAGAATTCAAACAGGCACAAAATGCTATTCACGCCAAATTGACCTCAGCCTGCGTGGGTGAAGACAAAGAAAAAACCCGCTGCGACATCATCGATCTTTATCATGGTGGCCGCTACCATCTGTATAAATACCACCGCTATGCCGATACGCGCCTGGTATGGGCACCAGAAAAATCTATCGCCTTTTTTGGTGGCGACCCGGACAATTTCAATTTCCCGCGCTATGACCTCGACATCACCATGTTGCGGGTGTATGAGAATGGCAAACCGGTTGAAATCAAGAATTTTTTTCCCTTCAGTAAAACCGGGCCACAAGAAGGTGAAATGACCTTCATTACGGGTCATCCTGGCTCTACCCAGCGCCAGTTGACGATGGCGCAACTGAACAGCCTGCGCGACATCGGCTTGATCGACAGACTACAGCATCTGGCAGAATTGCGCGGCGTGCTCACGCAATACCGTAAAACCAGCCCGGAAGCAGCGCGCACTGCCGATCATCTGTTATTCGGTACAGAAAACAGTTACAAGGCTGGCGTGGGCAGATTAAAAACTCTGCTGGACCCGGAATTCATCGCCCGCAAACAAGCTGAAGAAGCCGCATTGCGTCAGTTTGTCGATGCCAGGCCAGAGCTCAAGGCAAAAGTCGGTGGCGCCTGGGATGCCATCGCCAGGGCACAGGAGAACTACCGTCAGTTACACAGAATTTCCAGTATGACAGAAGGTGCAGAAGCATTTTCCAGCGATTATTTCCGCATAGCCCGTAATCTTGTCCGTGCGGCAGATGAGAAGATCAAAAACAATGCTGAGCGCCTGCCAGAATTTACCGACACCCGCTTGCCAGGTATCCAGCAGATGGTGTTTTCCAAAGCGCCAATTTACCCTGAATTTGAAAAAGTCAAACTGACACATTCCCTGACCAAGATGCGCGAAGACCTAGGTAGCAATCATGCCTTCGTCAAACAGGTACTTGGCAAACTCTCCCCTGAACAACTGACGGAAAAACTGGTCAGCAAAACCCGTCTGGCTGATATTGAATACCGCAAGACCTTATGGAATGGCGGCAAAGAAGCCATCATCCAGTCAGATGACCCGTTCATCAAACTGGCACTGGCAGTCGATGCGGATTCGCGCAGCGTACGCAAGCGTATGGAACAGGAAGTGCAATCCGTCGTGCAAAAAAATGCTGAGCTGATTGCACAAGCACGCTTTTTGCAGACCGGCACCAGCGTTTACCCCGATGCCACAGGCACCCTGCGCCTGTCTTATGGTGAGGTCAAAGGCTGGCAAGCCGGTGAGCAAGCCATTAAACCCTTCACCAATTTTGCCGGTGCTTTCGAACACGAAACAGGAGCCTACCCTTTTGCCCTGCCCACATCCTGGCATCTTGCGAAAAACAAGTTGAATCTACAACAGTCTTACAATTTCGTGACCAATAATGACATCATAGGCGGCAACTCAGGCAGCCCTGTCATCAACAAAAATGGCGAAATTGTCGGTCTGGTATTTGATGGCAATATCCATTCTTTAGGTGGAGCCTTCTGGTTTGATGAACGCAGCAACCGCAGTGTCGCCGTGCATAGCGGCGGCATACTGGAAGCCATGGATAAAATTTACCACGCTCAGGACTTGCTGAAGGAATTGAGCGGTAAATAAGACCATCCTGGAAATGTCTGGAGCCACGCCAGCATCAGCTCGCGTGGCTTTTTTTAATCTGGCTATCACCGACCCACACTTTTGATCCTGATCAACAGCCCCTTGCCTTCGCCAAAGTAAAGTAGCAAAAAGAATAGCAAGGAGGCCTGTCATGTCCATCAGAAATATTTACCCTGCTTCATTGCGCATCATCCAGGATGAACATGAACACTTGTCTTCAGTCATACAGGGCATGCGCTATTTCGTCCGGCAAATAGAAAGTGGCGGCAATGCACCTGACTTGAAGGTGTTCCGCGCCATGGTTTACTACATCATGGAATATCCTGAGAAAGTCCACCATCCCAAGGAAGATCAATACCTGTTTGCCAAAATCAAGGAAAGGACGCACCAGCTCGACAATGAACTGGATGCCTTGAGCGAACAACATGGTAAGGGTGAGCTGATGGTACACCGGCTATTCCATGCCTTGCTCGATTACGAGTTTGGAGGAAAAGCTGCCTTTCCGCAGTTTCGTGATCTGGTGGAACAATACGCACACTTTTATTTTGCCCATATGCGCGCTGAAGAAGAACGCATCATGCCTATCGCCAGGCAAGTATTGAATGACAGGGACTGGAAGGAAGTCGATGCGGCATTTATGGAGAACCGCAAAATGCTTGATGATGCTGGTGAGCGCCATAAATACGAGCAATTATTCTCGCTCATTGTCAATATAGCGCCAGCCCCGATAGGCGTTGCAGACCCTGTCTGAGCCAGAATCTAGCGCCGTGAAGACAAGATAATGCCACCGACGATGCACATGAAAGCCAGCGCATGAAACACATGCGGCAATTCACCGAGGAATGCAGATGACATCATGGCTGCAAACAAGGGCGTCAGGTTACTGAAAAAAGCAGCGACATTCGGCCCTACTCTTTGCACACCCAGACCCCAGCAGCGAAAAGCAATCACCGCAGGACCAACCGCAACAAAAGCCAGGGCGGCAAATAATGCAGGACTCCAGTGTATCGCCGGTTTGGTGACGGCCCATTCAGCCGCAGAAAACACGCCTGACCACAAAACACCAAAGCTGACTTGCGCCAGCAGAAAATCAGCCCAGTGATTGCGCAATTCACCATCATTCCCACGTGTCAGCAGCCAGCTATAAATGGACCAGGTAATGGTAGCGATGATCATGAAGATATCGCCCGGGACCAGTCGCAAAGCCAGTAATTGCGCAAATTCACCACGACTCAGGACTATCAGCACGCCGGCAATAGACAATAGCGCGCCTGCCATCTGCCAACGCGTAACTTTGGCTTGAAAAAACAAGCGACCCACGATCAGCATCCACACCGGCATGCTGGCTGCAACCAGGGTGACATTGATGGGAGTAGAACTTTGCAAGGCCAGGTATTGCAAGGCATTGTATAAGCCAACACCCAGCAACCCCAATAAGGCATAGCGCCGCCAGTTGCGCCATAACATGCTGTCGCGGCGGTAAATGTGGGCAGCCATGGGCAAGAGTATTAAAAAGGCTAGCACCCAGCGTATGAAATTCAGGGTAATCGGTGGCACCAGCTCATGTATCATGCGCCCGACGACAGCATTGCCAGCCCATAGCAAAGGCGGGATAACAAGCAAAAATATGGTTGCAGGGTTCAGTTTGTGATTCATGGATTTCTGGCTGTCGATAAAGAAGCAGGCTTCAGCTTGATTAGCCTGAAGCCTGCCCTCAGCATACAACAAGCAAACAAGCTTTGCCTGCAGCCAAGCTATTACTCATTTAATGCTGATCTATTGACGGCTATCGCTGCAAACTCTCCCACACTTTTTGCAAGCGCTTGACGGACACAGGCATGGGCGTACGCAGTTCCTGAGCAAACAAAGATACCCTGAGCTCTTCCAGCAACCAGCGGAATTCCAGCAGTTTTGGATCAGCATCCGGCCCGGTCTTGCGCGGGTGGCGTTGCCATGCCTGAGCCACGCTATTCCACTCTGCCAGCAACTTTTGGTCACGTGCAGGATCAGCACGCAGCTTGTCCATGCGTACCGTGATCGCTTTTAGGTAACGCGGGAAATGCGACAACTGGGTGAAATCATTTTCCGAAATAAAGTGCTTGGTCACCAGCATCTGCAATTGCGTCTGCATATCTGCAGCCGCTTGCGCATGCGCCTTGATGCCTTGCAGTTTCTTGGGTAAGCCATGGTACTCAGCCAGTATCTGCGCCGCAGTACGGGCAATTTCATTCGCCAGCAAATTCAACCTAGCCTTACCCTCGTCACGGCGTTTATTGAACTCACCCGAATTCGCAGGCAAAGGGCTTTGCAGGAAAGCGCTTTCTATAGCAACCTGGATAATCTGGTCACGCAATTCTTCCTGCGAACCCAGCGCCATGAATTGCATACCCATTTGCTGCAAGCCTGGGATATTTTTTTCCAGGAACTTGATCTGCTCTTTTAATTGCAAGGCAAACAGGCGGCGCAAGCCTATGCGATGCACCCGTGCGGCCTCGTCAGGGTCATCAAACACTTCGATATGGCAATGTGTGAGTTTATCCACCAACGCCGGATAGCCAATCAGAGTTTGCTTGCCTTGCTGGACTTCCAGCAATTCTGGCAGGCTGTCGAATGTCCAGGCCGTCAGGTTTTCCTGCTTGAATGCTGGTACAGCAGAAGTAGTCTGGACATTCGCAGTTGCAGGTTTTCCAGCATTACGGACTGACTTGTCTTCTGAGACAACAGCAGGTTTGGCGGCAACTGGATTGCTATCCAGCAGCGCCAGTTTCTCGGCACTGGCAATACGCTGAAAACTCTCGCGTGCCTGGCCACCAAACTCAGCGCGCAGGCTGGCCAAGTTACGGCCCATTTCCAGTTGACGGCCATGCTCATCTACGACTTTGAAGTTCATCGTCAAATGCACGGGCACGGTCTCGAATTTGAAATCCGTAGTCTTGCACAGCAGGCCTTTTTGCTCGCGTATATCGGCAATCACGGCATCAAGAAAATTGCCTTTTCCGAAATCATTGCGCTCGCAAAAGCCTGCTGCATATTCAGGGATAGGCACACAATGACGACGTATTTTTTGCGGCAAGGACTTGATCAGCAAATGCACTTTTTCTTTGAGCATGCCAGGCACCAGCCATTCGCAGCGGTCAGCCGACACCTGATTCAGAGAAAATAAAGGTACAGTCAGGGTCACACCGTCACGTGGGCTGCCAGGCTCAAAGTGATAACTGAGCTGCAAAGCCACACCCGAGACCTGCATGGTCTTGGGGAATAAGTCCGTAGTGACGCCTGCTGCTTCATGGCGCATCAGCTCGTCTTTGTTCAGGTACAAGAGTTTGGGATTAGCCTTGGTCGCTTCTTTGTGCCACTGCTCAAACAGGACTGCATTCCACACGTCGGCTGGCAAATGCTGATCATAAAAAGCTACGATCAGCTCTTCATCCACCAGCACGTCGAGGCGGCGTGATTTGTGTTCGAGGTTTTCTATCTCGCGTACCAGTTTCTGGTTATAGGCGAAGAAAGGTGCGCGGGTATCAAACTCGCCTTCGACCAGAGCATCACGTATAAACATCTCGCGCGCCTCAACAGGGTGCGTCAAACCATACTGTGTACGACGCTGGCTATACACCACCAGACCATACAGGGTAGCACGTTCAAAGGCAGATACCTGGCCTGCACGTTTTTCCCAGCGTGGTTCGCCATAGGATTTTTTAAGGAGATGTTCGCCTATCTTCTCCAGCCATTCCGGATTAATCTGGGCAATGCAACGACCATACAGGCGTGTGGTATCCACCAGCTCAGCCGCCATGATCCAGCGCCCAGCTTTTTTGACCAGGGTAGAACCCGGCCAGATATAAAACTTGATGCCGCGTGCGCCGAGGTAATATGCTTCTTCATCTGACTTATAGCCTATATTACCGAGCAAACCAGTCAGCAGAGACAGGTGTAATTGCTCGTAGGTGGCAGGTGCCTCATTCAAGCGCCAGCCCTGCTCTTTTACTATCGTCAGCAATTGTGAATGCACTTCACGCCATTCGCGCAAGCGCATCTGGCTCAGGAAATTGGCACGGCAATTGTCTTGCAACTGGCGATTGGTTTTCTTGTGCTCAATAGCATCTTCAAACCATGCCCAGATTTTCAGATAAGACTGAAATTCAGATTTTTCATCAGCAAATTTCTTGTGCGCCATGTCGGCTGCAGCCTGCGCATCCATGGGACGGTCACGCGGGTCTTGCACCGACAAGGCGGCAGCAATGATCAACACTTCCTGCAAGGCCTGGTTGTCACGCGCAGCCAGAATCATGCGGCCGACACGCGGGTCCAGCGGGAGTTTGGCGAGCTGCCTGCCCACCGGCGTCAACTGATTGACTTCATCCATCGCCCCCAGTTCTTGCAGGAGCTGATAACCATCAGCAATCGCCCGGCCAGGCGGCGGTTCTATGAATGGGAAAGTTTCTACGTCGGTCAGGCGCAAGGATTTCATACGCAAGATGACAGCAGCCAGTGAGGAGCGCAGAATTTCTGGCTCGGTAAATTTTGGCCTTTGCAGGTAATCCTGCTCATCGTACAAACGTATGCAGACACCAGCAGCAACGCGGCCGCAACGACCGGCACGTTGATTGGCTGCAGACTGGGCAACCGCCTCTATCTGCAATTGCTCGACTTTATTTCTATAGCTATAGCGCTTGACGCGTGCCAGACCGGCATCAACGACATAGCGTATGCCGGGCACGGTCAACGAGGTTTCGGCCACGTTCGTCGCCAGAACAATGCGGCGCGCATTCGAGGTCTTGAATACCCGCTCCTGTTCTTGTGCTGAGAGGCGGGCAAACAGCGGCAAAATCTCTACATGCGGTGGATGATGCTTGCGCAGGGCTTCAGCAGCATCACGAATTTCACGCTCGCCTGGCAAGAATACGAGTACATCGCCAGAACCTACGCGACACAATTCATCAACGGCATCGGTAATCGCCGTCATCAAATCACGTTCTTTATCTTTTTCTGTGTCTTGTATAGGGCGATAGCGCACTTCTACAGGGTACAAGCGGCCTGATACTTCGATCACCGGAGCAGGCTTGGGCTCGCCACCACGCGTATCAGCAAAATGATTGGCAAAGCGCTGCGCATCTATCGTCGCTGAAGTGATGATGATCTTCAGGTCACGGCGCTTGGGCAGTAATTGCTTGAGATAGCCGAGCAGGAAATCAATATTAAGGCTGCGTTCATGCGCCTCATCGATGATGATGGTGTCATATTGTTTTAACAGCGGGTCGGTCTGGGTTTCTGCCAGCAAGATACCGTCCGTCATCAGCTTGACCGATGCGCCCTTGCTCAGGGTATCGGTAAAGCGCACTTTAAAACCTACGTTTTCGCCGAGTGGCGAATTCAATTCCTGTGCAATACGCTTGGCAGTGGAAGAAGCGGCAATACGGCGCGGCTGGGTATGGCCTATCAGGCCTTTTTGCCCGCGTCCCAGCTCCAGGCAGATTTTGGGTAACTGCGTGGTCTTGCCTGAACCAGTTTCACCGCAAACAATAATGACCTGATGCTTTTGCAAAGCTTCGGCAATTTCTGCACGCTTGCCAGATACCGGTAATTCTTCGGGGAAGCTAATCGGTGGCAAGGCATTGCGAAAAGGCAGAGCTGGCTCTTCCCTCGCTGGCACTGCTGTTTTTTGTTTGTGATTGTCTTTGCTGCTATTCCGGCCAGTTTCTGTGCTGGCTACGCGTCCGGACTGAGGTCTTGACTGCTGACGAGATCCTGGCGCCCTTGCTTGCTGCGCTCGTGCAGGGCGCACTTGCTCTGCGCCACCTTCATTGAGATTGCGTGGTTTGTTTTCAGGCACTTCAGACTTCGCGGTGGTTTCACGCAATTGTTGTCGAAGCTCTCGCAATCCCGATAAACCATCTATCGCACCGAGCGTTGCTTTCTTGGGGGAGTTTTTAGGTGTTTGATTTGAAGACATAGCGCTGCGCATTATCCCAGATTTTCGCGCCGAACAGGAAATGTTGCATTGCTTGCCATGTTATCCATGTTCTACCTGCTGAACAACAAGTGGAGATTCATATAAATCAAACCCGTCTTTATTTATCCTATAATGAACCAGAGGCCAAGCAAGCAGTCAAACTATACCTAGGCGTGCGAGGTTCAAAACCTGGTTACACGGGGAGACAAAAAATGAAAATCTGGATCACACTGCTGATCAGTATTTTGCTTACGGCCTGCGCCAGCCAACCTGGCCAGAGAATCAGCCATCTGCAATTTCATGATGCAGGTTTTACCCCTCCCGCTAAAGTCATCAGCACTGACGATGTCATGGCGCTCAGCGATGAAATGCGCTCTTACATCAAGAATGATATCAACTCGCAATTAAGACTCAAATCCCCACAGAAGGCCCTGTTTGATGCACTTTCCAGCAAAGGTCAGATCAGGCTGGAATATGATGCCGAAATTACACGCAATGCAGCACAGGCATTCAAGGCACGCTCGGGCAATTGCTTGTCATTGGTCCTGATGACCGCAGCACTGGCAAAAGAACTGGGGATGGATGTGCAATATCAAAATGTCCTGGTCGATGAATCATGGAGCCGCAATAACGACATCTATTTTGCTGCCGGACATGTCAATATCGTATTGGGCCACAAATCGGCATTCAAGGGCTTTACTCAGGAGTATTCGCAATCCATGGTGATCGATTTTCTGCCGCCAAAAGATCTTCGTGGTCAACGTACGGAAATGATCAAGGAAGAAACCGTCATCGCCATGTATTTCAATAACCGCGCAGCCGAATCTCTGGCTCTGCAACAGCTGGACGATGCCTACTGGTTCGCCCGCTCTGCCCTGATGAGTGATCCGGATTTTACTGCTGCCTACAATACCCTGGGCGTGGTTTACAGGCAGCATGGTGATCTCGCGCTGGCTGAAAATGTGTTCAGACAAATACTCGGCAAAGAGGCTGAAAACGTCATGGCACTCAGCAACCTTGTAGAAGTGTTACGCAAGAGCGAACGCCGGGCTGAAGCGCAAATATACATGAGCCGCCTGGAAAGCTTGCAACCTTACCCACCTTTTCATTTCTTTAACCGAGGGATGGCTGCCATGGAACGCGGTGACTATGCCGAAGCAAAAAATCTGTTCAAACGCGAACTCAGGCGCGACCCGAATTATGATGAATTCCATTTATGGCTGGCACTGGCACATTTAAGGCTAGGCGAAACCCGGGATGCTGTCGATGAACTGACACTGGCCAAGGCCAATAGCACTACGCGCAAGGCGCAAAACCTGTATGCCAGCAAACTGGAAAAAATCAAGGCAACGTACTCTCACAATTAAGGACGTTGGGCGCTATTTGAATTGATTTGGGATGGTTTCAGACGGTTCAGGACCTATGATGAAGGGTAATATGAGGGGTAATCCCCCTATCTCCTGACTATGACGTCAACAATGTGGAAATTCGACCACGTTGTTGCCTCATGCATTTTTGCGTCTCAGATTATAATTGGCGAATGGAAAATCCCTTTCAATTCGTTCAATGGTTGCGCTCAGTCGCTCCCTATATTCATGCCTTCCGTGGAAAGACCTTTGTGGTCGCGTTTCCAGGTGAACTGGTTATGGCAGGTGCCCTGCCGGTTCTGGCGCAAGATTTATCACTTTTGCATGCACTTGGCATTAAAGTTGTCATTGTCCATGGCTCACGACCACAGGTAGCTGAACAACTGGCCCTGCGTAATGTTGAAGGCAAATTTCATAATGGCATACGCATTACCGATACAGCTGCGCTGGAATGCTCGAAAGAAGCTGCCGGTGAATTGCGTCTCGATATAGAAGCCGCATTCAGCCAGGGCTTACCAAATACACCGATGGCACATGCCGCCATCCGCATCATTTCTGGCAATTTTGTTACTGCCAAACCTATCGGTATCGTTGGCGGGGTCGATTTCCAGCTCACGGGTATCGCCCGCAAAGTGGCATATGACACCATCCACCGCATTCTTGATGCAGGCAACCTGGTACTACTGGGCCCGCTGGGTTTCTCCCCGACTGGTGAAGCTTTCAACCTGACCATGGAAGACGTGGCCGTCTCTGCCGCCACTGCCTTGCGTGCTGACAAACTGATTTTTATTTCTGAAACACCGATGATGGTGGATCAGGACAACGATGAAATCCGTGAATTATCTTTCATGCAAGCAGAGCTGGAATTAAAAGCCGCTTACTTGCCATTGGACTCAGCGTTTTACCTGGAACATGCCATCAAGGCCTCGCGCGGTGGTGTTCCACGTATCCATATAGTTCCTTACAAGATGGATGGTTCTGCCCTGCTGGAATTATTTACCCATGATGGTGTGGGCACCATGGTGTCTTCAGAAAACCTGGAAAGCCTGCGTGAAGCCACGATTGAAGATGTAGGCGGCATCATCAAGCTAATAGAACCGCTGGAAGCCGATGGCACGCTGGTCAAGCGTGGCCGGGAACTGATAGAGCGGGAAATCAATTACTTCTCTGTCATTGAACATGATGGTGTGATTTTCGGCTGCGCAGCCTTATACCCTTTCCCATTCGAAAAAATGGCAGAGATGGCTTGCCTGACTGTGAACCCCGACGTGCAAAGCCAGGGCGATGGCGAACGCATACTCAAGCACATGGAAAAACGCGCACGCCGCGCCGGCTTCCATAGCCTGTTTGTGTTAACGACACGCACCGCACACTGGTTCCTGAAGCGAGGCTTTGTCAGTGCATCAGTCGATGATTTGCCAAAAGACAGGCAAAAAATGTATAACTGGCAACGCAAGTCCCTGGTTTTGATCAAGCAACTCTAGAGTATTGACCGTATAATTCACGCTGTTTTCAAGATTGACCAAGATTCATATTAAGGAGTACCAACATGGCCCGTACGGTCCACTGCATTAAATTAGACAAAGAAGCCGAAGGCCTGGACTTTCCACCGTACCCAGGTGAATTGGGCAAACGCATTTACGAAAGCGTGTCCAAAGAAGCCTGGGCGGCCTGGCTGAAACACCAGACCATGCTGGTGAATGAGAACCGCCTGAACCTGGCCGATACCCGCGCCCGCAAGTATCTGGCGACCCAGATGGAAAAACATTTCTTTGGTGACGGTGCAGATGCTGCTAGCGGCTATGTTCCGCCAACAGAATAAGAGCTGCACAATATTTTGCACGTATTTTGCACATAGATTAGCTGTACACAAACAAGAAAGCCCGCTAAAGCGGGCTTTCTTGTTTCGGCCTGAACTGTATCAATAAAACTCTATCTTGCCGGTTTCTACATCGAGCATCGCACCAATGATCTTGATCTGCCCCTTGTCCGCCATTTCTTTTAATATCACACTCTTTTCTGTGACTGCCTTGACCGTCATCTTGACATTCATCTCTGCCACAGCATCGACAAAATGGTGATTTGCAGAGCTACGGTCACTACCATGAGTGTCTGGCGTAGATTTCACCGCTGGCATGATCTTGGCTACCAACTGTGTCAGATTACCCAGATTGGCATTATCACACGCACCTTTAACGGCACCGCAATGTGAATGCCCAAGAATAACGATGGTTTTGGAACCGACCACCTTGGCAGCATATTCAAGACTGCCAAGTATGTCTTCATTGACGATATTGCCAGCAACCCTGGCGGTAAATAAATCACCTATACCCTGGTCAAATACCAATGCCGGATCAGAACGTGAGTCTATGCAACTGACAATACTGGCAAACGGGAACTGCCCATCCCTGCCACTGGTTTTCACCTGCCCTGGCAAGTCTCGCTTGAGCATATTGCCTGAGACAAAACGCTGGTTCCCCTCTTTCAACATCGATATTGCTATATCGGGGCTAATCTTGCTTTGCATGGACTGTGTCATCGCAACGCTGATGGGAGGCTGGCTCGCGGTTGGAGACTGCGAAGCGCAGGCTGTCACCAGCAAGGCCGTCGTCAACGCAGCAAGAAAGCTCAGGGATGCGGATGCTTTTTTATAGGTATTCATGCTTGTATTCATTTGTCTCATCTCCTCATAAAATTGAACAACGGATGACTTCTCATTCATCTGCATTTGCACAGATTTACAGCAGACCAACCTGAACTATTTCCCGGCTGAGCTCCCCAACTCAATTCAGAATTGCAGTGTTTTAACACCATCTGCAGTTCCCAGCAGGCAAACATTTGCACCTTGACGCGCGAACAAACCGACCGTCACCACTCCAACGATATTGTTAATCTGAGCTTCCATAGCGAGCGGATCCTGGATTTGCATACCATGCACATCCAAAATCATGTTGCCGTTATCGGTCAGCAATGGCTGCCCATCCTTGAGACGCAAACGCGCCTCACCACCCAGTGTATTGAGCTTGCGCGCAACCACTGTGTGCGACATGGGAATCACTTCTACCGGCAAAGGAAACTTGCCCAGGACATCCACCAGCTTGGAACCATCAGCGATACAGATAAATTTTTCAGCAACAGATGCAACGATCTTTTCACGCGTCAAAGCCGCACCGCCGCCCTTTATCATGGCCCCTTGCGGCGTGATTTCATCTGCGCCATCGATATACACTGGCATGGATGTCACTTCATTCAAATCCAGCACGGTAATACCATGAGAACGTAACCGTGCCGCCGTCACCTCAGAAGAGGCAACAGCTGCTTTGATTTTGTGTTTGATCTTGGCCAGCTCATCGATAAAAAAGTTCGCTGTAGAACCTGTGCCTACGCCAACAATTTCACCTTCTACTACATAAGCAATTGCCGCCTGGGCGACGGCAAGTTTCAATTCATCTTGAGTCATGGTGCATTTCCATCATAGTTTAAAAATTGGCGGGATTTTACAGTAAGGCCCAACTTATTAGCAATTTGATCAAAACATGGCAAAAAGAGTATTAAATTTGCCACAACGGGGCCTCATCCATCAGGGCAACTTGCTCGCGCAGTTCAAGTATGCGGTCTTGCCAGTAACGCTGGCTGTTGAACCATGGGAAAGCTGCAGGAAAAGCAGGATCGCTCCAGCGCTGCGCCAGCCAGGCTGAATAGTGGATCAACCTCAAAGTTCTCAGGGCTTCTATCAAATACAGCTGACGCGGCTCGAACTCAAAGAAATCTTCGTAACCCACCAGGATATCGGTCAACTGACTTTGCATTTCACTACGGTCGCCGGATAGCAGCATCCATAAGTCCTGTATGCCTGGGCCCATACGGCTATCATCAAAATCAACAAAGTGAGGTCCGGCCTCTGGACCTGACTCCAGCCATAAGACATTTCCCATGTGGCAATCGCCATGCAGGCGCAGTTGCTGCACCTCACCTGCCCGGTCGTAGCAAGCCCGGATACCATCCAGAGCCTGCTGGCTGACGCTGGTATATGCTGCGAGCAAATCAGGCGGGATGAAATCATGTTCAAGCAACCAGGTACGCGGCAAGACGCCAAAGCTTTGCAGGTCAAGCGCTGGCCTGCTTGCATAGCTGGCGGTAGCACCAACGGCATGTATGCGCCCTATGAAACGCCCCAGCCACTCCAGTGTGGCAGGATCACCGGTTTCAGGTGCGCGGCCACTCTGACGCTTGAACAGGGAAAAACGGAAGCCCTGATAATGCCGCAGACTATTGCCCTCCTCAGTCTGCAAAGCGGCCAGCACAGGAATTTCCTGCGCCTGCAATTCGCGCACGAAATCATGTTCTTCCTGTATTGCTGCATCTGACCATCGCAAGGGCCGGTAAAACTTGGCAATAACCGGCGAGGCGTCTTCTATGCCTATCTGATAAACACGGTTTTCATAGCTGTTCAGGGCCAGCATGCGGCCATCACTGCGCAAGCCACTGCTTTCAACAGCATCAAGGACTAATTCGGGCGTCAGCCCGGCGAAAGAATCTGGGGGAGTAAAATCTGTCATCCCGCTATTGTACGTGGCTGCCAGTAGATTCGACATAAAACTCCTGTGCAGCCAGCACACAAAGCGCTAAACTTCCGGTATTTTCATACTTATCTTTTCAAGAGTCACGACATGCATCTCGACGAACCACTAAGCGACAAAGAATTCAATGAACTCGACAAATTCCTGATGTCGGACAAAGTCGGCGACGATGGCATGACCATGGATGCCCTGCACGGCTACCTGACCGCCATTGCCCTGGGGCCAGAAATCATCCCTATGGCTGAATGGTTGCCACTGGTATGGGGCTTGCCCGACCAGGGCGAACCCAAGTTCAAGAACGAAAAGGAAATGCAGCGCGTGACAGGTCTGGTAGCCCGCTTCATGAATGAAATACAGATTACCTTTGAAGTCGCACCACAGGAATATGAGCCCCTGTTTTGCGTCATGGAGCAAAATGGCAATGAATTGATCGATGGCGAAACCTGGGCCTGGGGCTTTTGGGAAGGCATGCAATTGCGCGAAGAAGCCTGGGAAGCCGCCTGGGAATCGGAAGAAATAGGCCCATTGCTGCAACCGATTTACCTGCTGGGCGCAGAAGAAATAGAAGAAGATGAATTGAAATTTGTCGATACGCCAGAAAAATGCCATGAGCTGGCACTGACGTTGGAAGCCTCCATCCCTACCATACGCCGTTTCTGGGCACCTTTACGCAAATCTGGCGTCACTACCGTCAAACGTGAAACGCCCAAGGTAGGCAGAAACGACCCATGTCCTTGCGGCAGCGGTAAAAAATATAAAGTCTGCTGCGGCGCTGAGCCTACCACCCTGCACTAATTGCAATCTTGCGCTGGAGGGAAACCTCTAGCGCAAAACTGCCCTGCCTGCATGTCTTCATGCTATTTTTGCGCTTCTTAATAACATGCTGGAGACTCCCATGAGCTTGCAAGAACAATTCACTCAGGCACAAGCCGATTCCAAAAACCTGTCCGAGCGTCCGGACAATATGACTTTGCTCAAGATTTATGGCCTGTTCAAACAAGGTAGTACTGGCGATGCCACCGGTGACCGTCCTGGCATGACCGACTTTGTCGGCCGCGCCAAGTTTGATGCCTGGGCTGGCCTGAAAGGCACAACACAGGAAGCAGCAATGCAGCAATATGTAGATCTGATCACTTCACTCAAGGATTAAGTCGCCTTCATTAAGTCACTACCATTAAGTTGCCATCTTAAGCTGGAGGGTTGAGCCAATCTCTGGGCTTGCCCTCAGTCAGACCGGCAATCAGATTATCTGCCGCACGGTTTGCCATTGCCCGCCGGGTTGCTTCTGAGGCACTGGCGATATGCGGTGTCAGTACGACATTGCTCAAGCTTAAAAAGTCTGGATGGAATTTGGGCTCATTCTCAAACACATCCAAACCTGCTGCTGCAATCTGCTTTTCACGCAAGGCCGCAATCAGTGCCTGGTCATCTACGATACCACCGCGTGCCAGATTCACCAGGGTTGCACCCGGCTTCATCATCTTCAATTCTGTCGCGCCTATGGTGTGATGCGAGGCGGCTGAGTAAGGCAGTACCAGCACGACATGATCAGCTTGCTGCAGTAACTCTTCTTTGCTGACGTATTGCGCGTTATTCGCATAGGCTTCCTGTTCAGCACTGAGGCGTGAGCGGTTGTGATACACAACCTTCATATCAAAACCTGTAGAACGCCTCGCTATGGCCTGCCCTATCCTGCCCATGCCGATAATACCCAGAGTAGCACCATGCACATCTGCCCCCAGGAAAGAATCGAAGCGCCATTTAGTCCAGTGGCCCGCGCGCAGCCAGTGTTCAGACTCCGTTACCCGCCTGGCCGTCGCCATCAGCAGGGCCCAACCAAAATCGGCCGTGGTTTCATTCAAGACCTCTGGCGTGTTGCTGGCCATGACACCGTGCGCCGTACATGCCGGCACATCAATATTGTCATAGCCAACTGCCATGCTGGCGATCATTTTCAAGCCCGGCACTTGCTGCAACAGCTCGGCATTGATTCTGGCACTGGCTGTCGCCAGAGTACCGGCCTTGTCCTTGAGTCTGGCAGCGAGTTCTGTGGGTGAAAAAATAATATCGTCCTGATTCGACTCGACTTCAAAATACTGTTCCAGCTTAGTCAGGACTTCAGGAAAAATGGCGCGTGTTACCAGGATTGCAGGCTTCATGTCTGGCCTTAATTAAAATGATATGTAAATTAGCAAATACTTCAAATGCCCATCCATCTGATGATGAACAGGGCGGATGCTGCATGATACCGTTTCTATGCCGAATTTTCCTGCACCCCTATAGCAGTTCAACAACTTTCATCCTGGCTATCATTGCTGCAAGAAAATTCATGCAAGTGATGCAAATCAAGCCAGTTCATTGACAAGTGGCTTACAATTATTCACTTCAGGCAGCCTTCAGGAGCAAAGCACCTTGATTCGCCTGTATTTGCTTATGCGCAAACTATATAAGCCTGATTTGTGAGAACTGCTAAATTGCCTTAAAATACAAGGCTTTGCAGCCCTGAGCCTGTTTTTGCGCCCAGACTGCGCCTAAATCCCGAATTTTTAGTTTAGATTGGACTGTTATGACCCACGTTGTGACCGAATCCTGCATCCGCTGCCGCTATACCGATTGCGTGGATGTGTGCCCGGTGGACTGCTTCCGTGCTGGCCCGAATTTCCTGATCATTGATCCAGACGAATGCATCGATTGCGCCGTGTGCGTTGCAGAGTGCCCGGCTAACGCCATTTTTGCTGAAGAAGATGTGCCTGCAGATCAGCAGCAGTTTATCAAGATCAATGCCGACCTGACCCGCAAATGGCCGTCGATTACCAAGACAGTTGCTCCCTTGCCAGACGCTGACGACTGGAAAGACGTCAAAGATAAATTGCAATATCTGGACAAATAAGTATCTATAAGTATCAGGGGCAGCAATATGGGCTTTGCTTAATCGGCTCAAACAAATCCGCAATATCAGGAATCATCTCGTCGTATGGAAAATAAACAAACTACCGCGGCCAACGCCGCTATTGAAGCAGATGCCGTCATCATCGGTGCGGGCCCAGTTGGCCTGTTCCAGGTATTTGAACTCGGCTTACTCGAAATCAAAGCACACGTTATTGACTCTCTGGCAGTTGTCGGCGGCCAATGCGTAGAACTGTACCCAGACAAACCTATCTATGACATCCCTGCTGTGCCGGTCTGCACAGGTCAGGAATTGACAGACAATCTGTTGAAGCAAATCGAACCGTTTGAACCGACCTTCCATCTGGGCCAGGAAGTGACCCTGGTTGAGCGCCGTGAAGATGGCCGCTTTGACCTGGAAACATCGACAGGCACACGCTTCATCACCAAAACCATTTTCATCGCTGCCGGTGTTGGCTCCTTCCAGCCACGCACTTTGAAAGTCGAAGGTATAGAAGCGTTTGAAAACAAACAGGTCTTTTACCGCGTCAAAGATCCTAGCCAGTTCCATGGTAAAAACCTGGTGATCTGCGGTGGTGGCGACTCTGCGCTGGACTGGGCACTGAACCTGGTTGGCAAGGCTGAATCCGTGGTGGTATTGCACCGCCGTGAAGACTTCCGCGCTGCACCGGCTTCTGTCGCCAAGATGAAAGAACTCTGCGACAACTATGAAATGCAACTGACCATAGGCCAGGTCACAGGCATAGAAACCAAAGACGATGTACTGTCTGAAATCAAGGTCACTGGTGCTGACGGCGTTACCCGTCGCATGCCACTGGATACTTTGCTGGTCTTCTTTGGTCTGTCACCAAAACTCGGCCCTATCGCCGAATGGGGCCTGGACATAGAACGCAAGCAGTTGAAAGTCGTCAATACCGAGAAGTTTGAAACCAATGTGCCTGGCATTTTTGCCGTAGGTGATATCAATACCTACCCAGGCAAGAAAAAGCTCATCCTGTCCGGCTTCCATGAAGCTGCGCTGGCTGCGTTTGGTGCTGCACCGTATATTTTCCCTGACAAGAAAATCCACATGCAATACACCACCACATCGCCAAAGTTGCACAAAATCCTGGGTGTGGAAACACCGGTTTTCGACTAAT
This sequence comes from Undibacterium sp. TC4M20W, assembly GCF_049340245.1. NCBI lineage: Bacteria > Pseudomonadati > Pseudomonadota > Betaproteobacteria > Burkholderiales > Oxalobacteraceae > Undibacterium > Undibacterium sp. TC4M20W. Next base: position 86,630 of record NZ_JBMPPI010000007.1, on the reverse strand, counting down.
CCGAGAACCACCCAAACAAAAAAGCGCAAAGATTTTCTTTGCGCTTTTTTGTTTATGAACCCTGGCTTTTCCAGGGCTATAGAATCACAGCCGTCCAATTTCTCAATTTGCTGGCATGTGAGAATCCGATTCCTTGAACTGATTGGCAATCTGATTGAACTCGTCCGTGATTTGCAGGAAGGCATCGAGGATATCAGGGTCAAAATGCGTCCCATGCCCCTTGCGCATGATGCCGATGGCCTCTTCATGCGAAAATGCAGGCTTATAGACGCGCCGCGAGATCAGGGCATCATATACGTCGGCAATCGCCATCAGGCGCGCAGAGAGCGGTATGGCGTCACCTGCCAGATTCTCTGGATAACCTGAACCATCCCATTTCTCTTGATGCGAATACGTGATTTCTCGGGCGAAGCGCAAAAATTCATTACTTTCACCCAGGTATTTTTCTACTGAGATAATGGTTTCACGCCCGTACACAGTATGCAGCTTCATGACTTCAAATTCTTCTGAAGTCAGTTTGTCGGGTTTGAGCAAAATATTATCAGGAATTCCGACTTTGCCTATGTCGTGCAATGGCGCCGATTTGTACAGCAGGTCTATATTTTCATCCGTCAATTCATTCGTAAAGCGAGGATGGTTTTTCAGCTTGCGGGCCAGTGCTGCGACATAATTCTGGGTACGGCGAATGTGGTTGCCGGTTTCGTTGTCCCTGGTTTCAGCCAGCGATGCCATGGCCATGATAATCGCGTCCTGCATCTTGCCCAGCTTGCGGGTTCTGTCCTGCACCAGGCTTTCCAGGTGTTTGTTCTGGTCTTGCAATAAATGCCGCGCCCTGACGAGATTTAATTGCGTAGCCACTCTTGCAAGCACGATAGGCGGACTGATAGGTTTGCTGATGTAATCGACCGCTCCCAGACGCAAGCCCATCTCTTCATCCTGCACCTGGCTTTTCGCAGTCAGAAAGATAATCGGGATATCCGCCGTGGCAGGGTCAGCCTTGAGGCGGCGGCAGGTTTCATAGCCGTCCATCTCGGGCATCATGACATCCAGCAGTATCAGGTCAGGTCCGGGCAGGCTGGAGGCTATTTGCAAGGCTTTCAGACCATTGGTGGCAATCTTGATTTTGTACTGGTCTTTCAACAAACCCGACAGAAGTGAGATATTGTCGGGTGTGTCATCGACGATCAGGACTACCTGCTTGGCGTTTTGATCGAATACTTCATTCATACATCACCCCGATAAGAAGTAATTGCCCCGCATTCCTGTGAACGCCATGCATTAAACTGGATACCATCGTATCAAAGTATTTCATAACCGAGGTTTTTCGCACTATTGCTTAATAAGTTCAGGGCTACATCGTAGTCAAACTGTCTGACTGCACGCATGATTTGTTTTTGCACATCGACGCCAAAAGCATTGGCGATCATTTCTCCTGACTCTAACAGCAAGTCCACTGCTTCGCCATCGTAATCGCGCAACAAGTTACAGCATTTTACAAGTAAATCCTGCATGAGCTCATGATCCACCGGCACCAGATCAAGCACTTTCGCATCTGCTTTACTGGTGGATTTTTCCTGCGCCAATACCTGGTCTATCGCATTGATAGTAACCAACATTGTTTGCGCGCATTCATCCAGCACTGGTGCCAGTTCTGCCAGAGTCGCATTGTCATGCAGCTTCAACTCCAGCTCTGCGGCATAAGGCTGTATGGCTTTAGCGCCTATCAGACCAGCCACGCCCTTGAGGGTATGCGCCAAACGCTCTGCCAGCAGATTGTCGCCAGCCTCCATCGCCTTGCGGATATGCTCGGCAACATGGCGCTGATCATCGCAAAAGCGCGATAACAGCTCCAGATAAAATGAGCGATTGCCAAGGGTGCGGCTCAAGCCCTCTTCAACATCAATTCCCTCTATCAGCAAGCTGCTAGTAATGTCCTGTATCGGTAATTGCACATTATCAAAATTGCTGCCAGTCACATGTGCCGGGCACCAGTGCGAAATAGCGTGATACAGCTCCTTGGGATTAATGGGCTTGGCAAGGTGAGCATTCATGCCGGAAGCAAAGCAGAGCTCACGCTCCTCAACCATCGCATGCGCTGTCATGGCGACGATGGGCAAGCCATCAAAACGGGCATCTGCACGTATCAGGCGAGTTGCCTCATGCCCATCCATTTCCGGCATCTGCACATCCATGAATACGACGCCGTAGAATTCCGGATCGACCTTGCTCACCATATCGACGGCGATTTTCCCATTGCCGGCGATATCGACGGCAACACCGGCGGCCTCCATCAGTTCACGGGCAATCTGCTGATTGATTTCATTGTCCTCGACCAGCAATACGCGCAAATCGGTATATTTGGGCACGAGTACACCGTGACTGACAGGTATCGCGTAATTGCTGCTGGAAAACAGCTCAACCAGACAATCGACCAGGGTTGAGGCATTCACAGGCTTGGTCAGGAAACCGTCAGGCAAGGCGATATCGTCACGATAACTGACTTCTTCACGACCATGGGCACTGACCAATACCATAAGAGGTGTGGGCTGCAACGAGCCATCACGCTTGAGGTAGGTAATGAGCTCCAGCCCATCCATTTCCGGCATGCGCAAGTCTGTGAATACGACGCCATAGGGATAGCTCAGATTACTTTCCCTGACAGCTTGCATAGCAGCCGCACCGCTGCTCACCACATCAATATCGACCGGTAACTCAGAGAGTATTTCCTGCAAAATCTCGGCAGCGGCAGGGTTATCGTCAACAATCAGCAAACGCATGCCATTGATGGCACCGGGGATCACCTGTCGCTGCACTACTGGCTGAGCTATACCAAACCAGCCCGTGAAATAGACACAGGTGCCACAACCTGCTTCGCTGCTCAGGGCAATCTCACCGCCCATCAACTCAACCATGCCCTTGGAAATCGACAGGCCCAAGCCTGTGCCACCAAATTTGCGTGTCGTTGATTCATCAGCCTGGCTAAAAGGACGGAATAATTTTTCCGACTGTTCTTCCGACATGCCTATGCCGGTATCACGCACCTCAAACTTGAGTTTGACTTTGCCGCCAGCCATTTCCAGTGTCTGGCAAGTAACGTATATCTCACCCTTCTCGGTAAATTTGATGGCATTGTTGATGAGGTTGATCAGGACTTGCCCCAGCCGCAAAGGGTCGCCATTGAGATAACGAGGAATGTCTGGTGGCGCACGGAACAGGAATTCCAGTCCTTTTTCGTCAGCCTTGTCAGTCGTTACCGCAGAGATATTATTGAGCACATCGTCGAGATTAAAATCAACCTGTTCGATATTGAGCTTGCCTGCTTCTATTTTGGAGAAATCCAGGATGTCATTGATGATGCCCAGCAAAGAAATACCTGCCTTGTGGATTTTATCTACGTAATCTTTTTGCTTGGGATTGAGTTCCGTTCTTAAAGCCAGATGTGCCATACCGATGATGGCATTCATCGGCGTGCGGATTTCATGACTCATATTGGCCAGAAACATGGATTTGGCTTCCGTCGTCTCTTCTGCATGACGGCGCGCCATTTCGGATTCTTTTAATTCATTTTGCATTTGCAGGGTCTGCAGGCGTATCTGTTCAGCCATGCTTTCCTTGAGCTGGGATTCAAGCAGCTTTCTCTGCGTGATATCCGAGACAAAAGACAGGGTCGCCGGGCGCCCTTCCCAATCTATCATGACGGCAGATAATTCCACCCAGATGATGGAACGGCTTTGGTTATTTTCTATGCGAAAATGATAGTACTGTTCAACGTCTTCACCACGCAGGCGGCGCGTATGATGATCAATCACCATGGGCCTGTCGTCGGGATAGATGGCGGTGATAAAAGACATCTGTGCCAGTTCGTCAGCCTTGTACCCGGTCAGACTCTGCACGCGCGGATTGGCAAAAACGATGCGCCCATCCTGTACAACCAGTATTCCTTCAGTCACGTTATTGATGAGTTGCCGGTAGTGCTGCTCGGACTTGCTCAAGTCTTCTTCTAGCTGACGACGGGCAGAAATATCCATGACCACCCAGACTGTGCCATGGTTCAGGTTGGTTTTATCCACCGCACGGCCAGAAAAATGCACCCAAAAAACGGTGCCATCACTACGCCGCATTTTCAATTCAGTCTCGAAAGCAACACCCTTCAGAACGGACTCATTGACCAGGGCACCTGATTCCAGATACGCCTCTCGCGACTCATAGAAGGGTTCCAGCGAAGCACCCAGGACATTATCGCGCTCTACCCCAAATATTTGGCACAAGGGAGTGTTAACCCATTGCACCCGACCCTGGTTATTCAAGAAAACCATGCCGACGATGGAGTTTTCCAAAATAGTTTCACGTTCAGCCAGTATGCGTTTGAGTTCATCTTCGAGCTGGCGGCGCTCAACCATGGCGCGCTCGGCCATGCGGCGTGCTAACTCCGCTTCTTTTAATTCGTTCCTGATGTGCAGGGTTTGGACGTGCACACGGGTAGCCAGGCCCTGTGCCTTGGCAAACAGGTCAAGGTAGCGCTTTTGCTCGTGATAAGCTTCTTTCCACTCTCCCATTTCGGTAAATATCTCGGACAATTCCTTGAGGGCCCTCAAGGGCATATAGATATACCCATTGCCGCCGACTTCATCAACCCCGCGGCGCAAGTCACGGATGGCTTCTGGATAACGCTTATGAATGCGGTGCAAATGACCGCTGACCCACCAGCTATACGGCTTCAAATGCTTGTCTTCAAAACTGTCCAGCAACTTCATTGCTGCATCACTGAGTTTATCTGCCTCATCCACCTGCCCACGCATGGCCAGTGTATAGGCAGCTACCGAGAGGCAAAATGCCCTGCTGGAATTATCAGAATTTTCGCCGCTCTTGATACCGCCAATATATGAAGCAATGGCCTGATAGGCTTCTTCATATTTGTCCAGCGATACTTTGCACAAAGCCAGCATGGTCGACACAAAAGGTGCCAGCCAGCGCTCGCTGGAGTTGACAGCGATATCCCTTGCTTCTTGCAATAAGACCTCTGCATCTTCCGCATTACCGCTGACGTAAAAAATCTCCCCCAGGTTGGCAGTTACCTGTGCCACACGGTTGGGGATTTGCAGTGCACGGGCGTCATTCAACGCAGTGTAAAAATGCCGTATGGCTTCTTCGGTATATCCCAACTCCTGAGACAAAATACCGAGAGTGTTATAGACAACGACAGAAATGCGGCTGACCTTCATGCGCAAAGCCGGCACGATGCGTGAATGGCAAAGCGCATAGGCATCTTGCACCTTGCCACGGCGACGCCAGACTGCAACAGTGCCAAACAGGGCAAATGCCATGCCCTCATGCTCATCCACTGATTCAAACAGCGTTGCTGCGCGGTCAAATACGGGGGCCGCCTGCTCCATGTGATCATCAAAATAATCAGCAAAAGCGTCGATCAGATCCGCAGCGATCAAGGCAGTGGGGTTGGCTTTAACGGCATCTTGCAGACGCATGGCGACGGCCACCTTGCGGCCATCCGCCGGGTTATCGCGCATCAAGTCCAAGGCATCGAGACAAAGCTCGCGCCAGTGGATTTCTGCTAGAGAACTATCTTTACTCATTCTGCTCGGCTCTTCAGAAAAGAAATGATGCGATGAAAAATCTAATTGAACCTGAGCCATATCCACACTCAAGCACCGGCTCAAATTCATAATCCTTGTATCAGGCACTGCACATACCGCAATATTAATGCGAGTGACCTGCCAATGGATGAACATTGCCTGAAACTGTGTCTTTTACCTGAATAAATACGCGAAACAGGTCTTTTTACGTTTTGCGACAGTAAACGAAACGGCACAAAACAGCGCGAAACAGCGAATTCTTGAAAAATAACTTAAATTTCAACATTTCCACAAGAAATCATTGCATATAAATCAATAATTTAACATTAATTCACACCAACGAGTTGCGCAAGTCTTTTGCTCAGCCAAAAATTTTTAAAACTGGTTTATGATGCATTGCAGCAGTTCGCAACAGTTTGATTAAGTGTTTTTTCTAAGCTTGTTTCGCCCTGTGTCATTTGGTCCCGGCCATCCTGTTTTGACCGAGTGAATGCGTGGCCCCCTATTTGAAAGATTCACTATGCTTTATCAATTTCATGAGCTCAATCGCGCCTTTCTGAATCCCCTGACTCAATGGGCAGAAGCATCTTCAAAACTGTTCACCAATCCAGTTTCCCCCCTTGCGCACACACCTTATTCGCAACGCATCGCTGCAGGCTATGAACTGCTGTTCCGCCTGGGCAAAGATTACGAAAAACCAGAATTTGGCATTACCTCTACCACCATAGACAAGCAGGAAGTAGAAATTGCGCAAAGCACGGCTGTCATCAAGCCTTTCTGCAAATTGCTGCATTTCAAAAAAGTCTTGAGTGATAAAGAGCTGACAAAACTGAACCAGCCCAAAGTATTGCTGGTCGCCCCTCTGTCTGGCCACCATGCCACCTTGCTGCGCGATACCGTGCGCGGCTTGTTGCCCAAGCATGATGTGTACATCACCGACTGGACAGATGCTCGCATGGTGCCTTTGTCTGCCGGCCCTTTCCACCTGCATGATTATATTTATTACGTTCAGGATTTTATCCATTTCCTGGGTGCAGACACACATGTGATTTCCGTGTGCCAACCGACTGTACCGGTGCTGGCGGCGATTTCCCTGATGGCGACAGCCAAAGATCCTTTGCTGCCCAAGACCATGACGCTCATGGGTGGTCCGATAGATCCACGCAAATCGCCAACACAAGTCAACAACCTGGCAACGGAAAAGAAATTCTCGTGGTTTGAAAATACCGTGATCTACAGTGTGCCGGCAAATTATCTAGGCTATGGCCGCAAGGTCTATCCAGGCTTCTTGCAGCACACCGGCTTCGTTGCCATGAACCCTGACCGTCATGCGCAAAGCCATTGGGACTTTTACCAGCACTTGATACAGGGTGATGATGAGTCCGCAGAGCAGCATCGTAAATTCTATGATGAATACAATGCAGTACTGGACATGCCGGCTGAGTACTATCTGGAAACCATCAAGTCCGTATTCCAGGAATTCCGCCTGCCAACCGGCACCTGGGAAGTTGAAGGCAAGCTGGTCAGGCCGCAAGATATCAAGAATGTTGCCCTGTTCACCGTAGAAGGCGAACTCGATGACATCTCTGGCCCTGGCCAGACCCAGGCAGCCCATGATCTGTGTAGCGGCATCCCTGCCAATATGAAGCAGGATTATGTGGCACCGGGTGCCGGCCATTACGGCATTTTCTCTGGCCGTCGCTGGCGCGATATCATTTGCCCAAAAATCGGCGAATTCATCAAGCAGCACTCCTGATCCATACAGATCAATTCAGCTCCAACAAAAGCCACGACGCTCAAGGCCTCGTGGCTTTTTTGTTTGTGGCTGTTGATATTTAGGGGGATAATCACGGCTCTCCATTGTCTTTTATGATCACCGTGTCAGAATCTCTAGCAGATCAGCTTGAAAACGCCTTGCCGCAAACCCAGTGCACCAAGTGCGGCTACCCCGCTTGCCGTCCTTATGCCGAAGCAATTGCCAATGGTACGGCCAACTACAATCAATGCCCGCCCGGTGGGCAGGAAGGTGTAGTGCGTCTTGCCGGCATACTCGGCAAGACTGTTATTCCACTGGACATCAGTCACGGGCTTGAGCGCGAAAGACCGGTAGCAAAGATAGAAGAAGCCTATTGCATAGGCTGCACCCTGTGCATACAAGCCTGCCCGGTCGATGCGATTATCGGTGCACCCAAGCAAATGCACAGCATCATCAGCGAGCTATGCACAGGCTGTGACCTCTGTGTTGCCCCCTGCCCTGTCGATTGCATCAGCATGCTGCCTGTCACGACAGGGCAAACTGGCTGGGATGCCTGGAGCCAGACTCAAGCGGATAAATCACGTCAACTCTATACTTTGCGCAATCAGCGCCTGATACGCGAAAAACAGGAGAATGATGAGCGACTGGCGGCCAAGGCGGCGGCCAAACTCGTCGCACTGGAAGCAGAGCCGGCACTTAACGCAGAAGAAGCTGCCAGCAAGGAACGCAAGAAAGCCATCATTGCGGCAGCCATAGAAAGAGCGCGCATCAAGAAACTGCAAACACAAGAAGACTCAGCAAAAGGTGACAAGCAATGAATGCAGCAAAACGCCAGGCCATTTTTGAACGCTTGCGAGAACAAAATCCACATCCGACTACAGAGCTTGAATACACCACGCCTTTCGAATTACTGATAGCAGTGCTGCTCTCGGCACAGGCCACGGATGTGTCAGTCAATAAAGCTACCCGATTACTTTATCCAGTCGCGAATACACCCAAGAAAATACATGCACTGGGCGTTGATGGCCTGATTCCCTACATACAAACCATAGGTCTGTTCCGCACCAAGGCAAAAAATGTGATCGAGACTTGCCGCCTCCTCATGGCTGAGCATTGTGGTGAAGTACCGCGTCAGCGCGAAGCACTGGAAGCATTACCCGGCGTAGGCAGGAAAACTGCCAATGTCGTCATGAATACCGCCTTTGGCGAACCGACTATCGCGGTGGATACGCATATCTTCCGGGTATCGAACCGCACTGGCATAGCGCCGGGCAAGAATGTCGATATCGTTGAGCAAAAGCTCATGAAATTTGTGCCGGCAGAATTCAAGCAAGATGCGCATCACTGGCTGATACTGCATGGCCGTTACACCTGCATTGCCAGAAAACCCAAGTGCTGGAACTGCATGATTGCCGACTTATGTGAATTCAAGCAAAAAACGCCCTTGCCGGATTCAGTTTAAAAAACACGTAAAAAAAACAAAAGCCTGCATTTTTGCAGGCTTTTGTTCTTTAACAGAGCGTCAAAAGATTCAGACTATCTTGCACGCCTCATCAAAACTCAGACGCGGGGAACGTGGGAACAATTGCTGTGCATCGCCATAACCGAGATTGCAGATGAAATTGACTTTAACCGTCGTGCCAGCAAAAAAGGCAGCATTGAGCTTGTCTGCATCAAAACCCGACATAGGGCCGCAATCCAGGCCCACAGCGCGTGCGGCGAGCATGAAGTAAGCCCCTTGCAGCGATGAGTTACGGAAAGCCGTTGCATCGATATTGGCCTGGTTGCCAACGAACCATGAGCGCGCATCTGCATGCGGGAATAATTGCGGCAGCTTTTCAAAAAACTCCATATCCATGCCGATGATGGCAGTCACCGGTGCTGTTTTGGTTTTTTCAAAATTACCCTGGGAAACACAACCCAGCAATTTTTGTTTTTCAGCTTCGGACCTGACAAATACTATGCGAGCAGGAGAACAATTGGCAGAAGTAGAGCCCCATTTCATCAAATCATATATTTCTTGCAACTGCACATCAGTAACCGGCTTGTCCAGCCAGGCATTGTGGGTACGTGCATTGGTAAACAAGGTGTCGAGAGCGTCTTTGGATAACATGGAGTATTCCTTTCAAATAATCGGAGGATAATAACTCAAGTCGTCAAAAGCTTCAGGGCAGCAAAAGAAAATACCTTTTACAATAGGCGCACTTTTTAATTTGGACCAGCCATGTTCACCCCTAGCCAGCACGATGTACGCCGTTTTTTTTGTGAAACCTTTAGAAAAACCCGCGAAAACCTGATACTGACACCAATAGAAATCATTGCCTCCGACTGGATCAGACAGCATCCTGAATACGACAATGAACTTGCAGATATAGAACAAGCCCTTGAAGCCAATTACAGTGTGGATCAGGGCCAGACCAATCCATTTCTGCACTTGTCCATGCACTTATCGATAGCCGAGCAAATCTCGGTTGATCAGCCACCCGGCATCAAACAGGCGTTTCAGATACTGGCCAGAAAACATCAGTCTGAACATGAAGCGCACCATGAAATCATGGAATGTCTGGGGGAAATGATATGGAACTCACAAAGGACAGGCTTGCCACCAGATGGCCAGGCGTATATAGAATCGCTGAAGATGCGTTGCAGTTAAGCTATTTACCTACTGCACGCAAATTCATTTACGATTAATCGAACGAACGCACTAAGCCGTCCACCACGCCGCTCACAGGCACTTTAGATTCTGTCGGCACAAAGCAAAAAAGCGAGGCTCAGCCTCGCTTTTTTTACGTAACCAACGATTATTTCAGCTGATCGTTCAAGAGTTGCAGAATCTTGTCTGCCACTGGCGAAGATTCCACCTTGCCATCGCTGCCATGTACGGATACCTGGCTGGTTTCGCCAGTCGTCGTGTTCTTGACCAGAATGCGGTATTTCTGCGCATTCTTGGCTGCATCGCTGGATGAACCAAACGAGAACAGACGTGAGAAGAAGCCTTCGCTGGCGCCTTTAGTCTTGGCATCGATGTCCTGATCAACATAACGGACAAAGTACAAGCCCTGGGAACGGTCACGGTCTTCCACTGTAAAGCCTATGCGGTCCAGCGCCAGACCTACCCTGCGCCATGAACGGTCAAAGGCCTCATCCACTTCAACAAAAGTTTTGCCATCAACCTTCAGCAATTGAGAGTGCGGCTTGCCTGTTGCAGCAGGTGATGCCACAGCAGTTTTGGCTTTTTCACCATCAGAACCCAGACGTACCATCAGGCGTGACAGGAATTCAGCTTCCAGGCCAGGATCAGCAGCACGAGGTGTCCATACCGTGCCATCTTTTTGCGCACCAACCAGTACCTCTTGTGCGCCGCGATGGCTGATATAGATCTCTACTTCGCCATTAGCACTACGCTCAATGCGGGTACGGAATTTATCACGCTCACCCGTGGAGTACAGAGAATCAAGCACTTTACCCAGGGTACTGCGGATAATATCCTGAGGAATCTTGGCGCGGTTCTCTGCCCAATCAGTTTCCATGACGCCAGCTTCCTGGTTTTCCACATTGATCAGGAAACCCAGTTCCTGCCAAAAGTCTTTCAATTGTGGCCACAGGGCTTCAGGCGTGTCTTTAACGACCAGCCAGCGGGCATTGCCATTGCGTTCTATACGCATGCTCTGCACTTGCTTGACTGCAACTACGCCAGAGTTAGTGGCGACTTTATTTCCTTTTTCCAGGTTGTAGCTGGATGCTGTAGCACTGCTTTTGTTTGCTTCAGGAATGGAAAAACGACTATCGCGTCGAATTTGCGTCAAATCTGGTGGCACCTCCAGGGATGCAGTCGTTGCCTTACTGGCACTTCTATAGTCGATCTTGTTAGGTTCGAGGATATTGCCGATCGAACTACAGCCAGTCAAACCTGCCAGCGCCAGCGCGCCTATGATGCCGTTTTTAGCAACAAAGCTTTTTGCCATGTGAAAGTCCCTACGTATTAGTATCGAGTATCAATTAAAACTGCGTGAAGCAAACGTGCAAGTTTCCAAGCCGTTCAGGGGGAGTCATTGTAATACACCCGCCTCACGCATTGCTGCGCGAACGGTTTCATGATATTGCTCAGCCATCGTTACCAAAGGCAAACGAATACCAGTTGGTATCAAACCCATTTCTACCATCGCCCATTTCACTGGCAAAGGATTAGGTTCGATAAACAATTTATTGTGCAAAGGAATCATGCGGTTATTGATGGCAACGGCTTCCTTGACATCGCCGCGCATGGCAGCTGCACACAATTCATGCATGGCTTTAGGAGCAACGTTGGCAGTCACCGAGATATTGCCTTTGCCGCCGTACAGCATCAGCGCTACTGCCGTCGCATCATCACCAGAATATACGGCGAAAGAAGCTGGGGCCAGACGTATCAGGTCTGTACCTCTGGCGATATTGCCTGTTGCATCCTTGACACCAATAATGCCAGGAACTTGCGCCAGACGCAGTATAGTCTCATTCGACATGTCTGCGACAGTACGGCCAGGTACGTTGTACAGGATAATAGGAATATCAACAGATTCAGCAATCTTTTTGAAATGCTGGTACATGCCTTCCTGGGTAGGACGGTTGTAATAAGGCACGACTTGCAAAGAAGCATCAGCACCCGCCTGCTTGGCAAACTTGGTCAGGTTGATCGCTTCTTCAGTCGAATTACCACCAGAACCGGCAATGATAGGGATGCGCTTATTGGCATGCTCAACCGCCACACGTATTAATTCGCAATGTTCCTCGACAGAAACAGTGGGAGACTCACCTGTCGTACCAACGATCACGATGCCGTCTGTGCCTTCGGCGATATGCCAGTCTATCAATTTGCGCAAACAAGGCAAATCAAGACTGCCATCTGCATGCATGGGGGTTACGATCGCAACCAGACTACCCTGAATCTTTGTCATGTTAATGCAAGAAAAAAGTAAAACCCTGATTGTAGCGGATACGCTGCTAAACGGGGCGCAAATAGCTGGAATAAGCCTCTAAACTTGTGAGCATTTGCTTCAAAGCTTATCCAAAACACTGATTTTTCCAGTTTTTCTGGCACAAATACGCTGCACCATGGCTGGCTTAGGCTGCTCGACATAGCCATCTTCGTAAGCGATGATGGACATAGTCACTGCGGGATTAGACTGCATTTGCGCCAGAAGTTCGCCTGGTCGTAACAAAAATGCAGGATTAGAGGGTTTACCAAAATTTTCATTACCGTCAGCAAAGGTTTCATAAATCAGCAAACCATCCGGTTTCAGGCTGGCGAGTATATGCGGGAATAATGGCCGGTGCAGGTAGTTGCAGACGATGATGGCGGTAAAACTATGCTCGGCAAAAGGCCAGTCATAGCCACCCTCGCCGGCCTCAAGATCATGCCCTTTAGTCGCTATACCTGCGGCTTGCATGCCAGCAAGGCTTGCAACATCCCTGTCCAAAGCCAACAAAGGTAACCCAAGGCAGTGCAGATAGAAACTGTTTCTCCCAGTACCACAGGCCAAATCAAGTATTTGCCCGGCATCTGCATTAAGCAAATGAAGGTAGCGTTGCAACCAGCTTGAAGGCAGGCTCAAAAGAAGAACTCCAGAGTGCAAAATGCCAGCATCAACCCGCTCCCAATAAAAGGCTAAAGGGATACATGAATAGGGATAACAAGAAGTTACCTGCCAGCATAACTGGCGTCATCCAGAAATTAAGCACATTCATCATCGCAAGACCGATGACGATGAAGAAGCCATATGGTTCAATCTGCGCAAATTTATATGCCAGATTATGCGGCAGCAGGCTAAAAAGTATGCGACCCCCATCCAACGGGGGGATGGGGAACAGATTGAAGGCAAACATCATCAGATTAACGATCAAACCTGCGTTGGCCATACTCATAAAAAATTTAGCCATACTCAGGAAAAACTCTTCCTGCACCTGCATCTTTTGTATCAATGCGGCAAGCAACACCCATGCAAATGCCATGATTAGATTTGCCATAGGCCCGGCCAGAGCAACCCAGGCCATATCACGCTTAGGTTTTTTCAAATTGGAATAATTAACTGGCACCGGCTTGGCGTAACCAAATAACAATCCGGTCCCCGTAGAAATATAAATGACAGCCAGAACAACAGGAATCAGAATGGTGCCAACTGGGTCTATATGCACCATGGGATTCAAGCTTACCCTGCCCTGGCTATAGGCTGTCAAATCACCAAGGTATTTGGCGACATAGGCATGAGCCGCTTCATGCAAAGTAATCGCAAAAATAACAGGTAGCGCATAAATGCAGATTGTTTGGATAATCAGGTCCATTGAGTATTTCTATTTAAGTCTGTCGTTGAAGAGGAAATTGCCCCTGCCATCACAATCCGAACAAAGCAGCGTCACCACGTCCCTGGCGCACCAGTTCTGGAATTCCGCCGGTCATGTCAATGACGGTTGTCGGCACCAGGCTGCAAGCCCCGCCATCAATGACCAGATCGACGAGTTTTGAAAGCCTGTCTCTGACCTGCTCAGGATCAGTCAAAGGTTCTTCTTCATCGGGCAAGATCAGTGTGGTGCCCAGCAAAGGTTGCTTCAACTCTTCCAGCAAGGCATGGGTGATAGAGTTTTCCGGTACGCGCAAGCCTATGGTTTTGCGCGATGGGTGGCTCAGGCGGCGCGGCACTTCCTTGGTCGCTTCCAGGATGAAGGTATAGGGTCCTGGTGTAGCAGCCTTCAACATGCGGTACTGGCTGTTATCAACTTTGGCATATTGTGCAATTTCAGACAGATCGCGGCACAGCAAGGTCAGGTGGTGTTTTTCATCAACGCCACGGATTTTGCGCAGACGCGTGACCGCATCCTTATCGTCCAGATGACAAACCAGTGCATAGCAAGAATCGGTAGGCAAGGCAACGATGCCGCCATCATCAATAATTTGCACGGCCTGCCTGATCAATCTCAGTTGGGGATTATCAGGGTGAATTTGAAAAAATTGGCTCATAAAAAGAAGAAAGGCGGTAGCTCAGCTACCGCCGCAAAATAATTATAAAATTAACGCATGTTCTGTAATGCGGCAATACGTTGCTCTAGTGGCGGATGAGAAGAGAATAAAGCACTCCAGCCAGGTTTATCACTAATGCCAGATGCGGCCATCGATTTTGGCAACTCGCCCGGTTGCAAACCACCCAGTCTTGCCAAGGCATGCATCATGGGCTGGCGGTTACCCAGCAAGTTCGCCGAACCGGCATCTGCACGAAATTCACGCTGACGCGAAAACCAGTTAACGATCATGGATGCAGCAATACCAAACAGTATCTCACATACAAATACCGTGATCATATAACCTATGCCCGGCCTGTCATCATCATTATTGCGAAATACTGCCTTATCCACTGCGTAACCAACTACCCGGGCCAGGAATACCACAAAAGTATTCACCACACCCTGTATCAGTGCCATGGTCACCATATCGCCATTGGCGATATGCGCCACTTCATGACCGAGTACGGCTTCTACCTCTTCCCGTGTCATACCCTCCAGCAAGCCAGTGGAAACAGCAACCAGTGCAGAATTTTTGAAAGCACCAGTGGCAAATGCATTGGCCTCACCGTTATAGATCGCCACCTCAGGCATACCGATGCCTGCCTTTTCAGACAGGGCCTTGACAGTATTGACCAGCCAGAGCTCGGTTGATGTAGATGGAGATTCGATGACCCTGGCACCCGTTGACCATTTCGCCATGGGCTTGCTGATCAGCAACGAGAATATCGCCCCGGTAAAACCGACAACCAGGGAAAACGCCAACAAGGTCGATAATTGCAGGCCGTTCGCCGTCAAAAACCGGTTAACGCCCAACACGGATAGCACAACCGACATGACGGCAATCACCGCCAGATTTGTCAGCAAGAACAAGACTATGCGCTTCATGAACACCTCCCAAAGGAACACACGATTCATGCCCTGTTACATATGGCTTAAACCCGCGTTTTCAAGGCAGCATCTTCAAGCCAGAGACCATTGCTCCCACACGGGTTTTGCTATTTTTGGCAAGGGTGGCAAACGCCCAATATCGACCTCGGCATCCTGGGGAGAGTGAAAATCAGAACCACGTGAAGACAAGAAGCCATAGTGGGCAGCGATCCTGGTGTATTCCTCATACTGATCCACCGTATGGCTGCCAGTCACAGTTTCTATTGCCAGGCCACCAAGATTCTTGAACTCGGTAAAAAAGGCATCGTAAGCCAATGGGCTAAGATCATAGCGCCCAGGGTGTGCCACTACAGGCACACCACTGGCACCACGTATCCAGCCGACCGCCTCTGCCAGAGTCGCCCAGCGATGAGGAACAAAACCTGGCTTGCCATCTGCCAGATAATGTCTGAATACGTCAGACACCGTGGCGCAGGCACCAATCTCCACCAGGTAACGGGCAAAATGTGAACGTGAGATCAGGTCAGGGTTGCCGACGTATTTGAGCGCCCCCTCATAAGTGTTGGCAATGCCTGCCTTGCTTAATAATTCTGCCGCCATATCACGCGCACGACGCTCACGGCCTGAGCGTGTTTGCGCCAGGCCACTGACCAGATCAGGATTGGTTTCATCAATATTGAGGCCAACAATGTGGATAGTCTTGCCAGCCCAGGTAATCGAGATTTCCACCCCGGCAATATATCCCATGCCCAGGTCCAGTGCCGCAGCACGCGCCTCAGGGATGCCGCGCACTTCATCATGGTCAGTCAGCGCCCAGACATCCACGCCATTTAACTTGGCGCGCTCTGCCAGTTGCGACGGTGTCAACACACCGTCAGAGACGACGGAATGGCTGTGTAAATCGGCATTTAATTCTGGAGATAACATGATGAGTACGGGGAAAAATCAGGCCGGCGGTGTTAATCTTTTTCCAGACTGCCTGTTTTAGCCAGGAATTGCTTGTGTATGCATCTATACATCGTGCACCTCTACACCGCCCTACTGAAGTATTGTACTCTCCAGGACAGGATCGTGCTGCACTGCACGATCCTTTGTTTTTATGACATGACTTACAGCTTCATCTCTACACGCAATGTCCAGATGGTGTAGGTTTTGGATGTGTTGTAGTCAATACGGTTAAGTGTGTCCGAGTTCACTATGCTGCCGCTCTGATAATCATTGGCCCGCACATTATTGGCGGACAGGCGCACTTGCAAGTTTGGATTGAATTTCCACAAACCGTACAGGTCTACTTGACGTTTGATACCAGTCTGGTTGACCTGGACGTTACTGCTTTGTATTTCGTAGGCTGGCGTCCAGTTGATATTGCCGCCAACGGTCAGCGGAATACCTGCAGGACGATAATCAAGACCGAAATTGGCAGTTTGTGTAGGTTGCTGGTCAAGGCGATTATTAGGCCCCTTGATATCATCCACAGTAGACCAGAAATGGCTATAGTTGCTGCGCACATCAATAGCCGGGCCATCAGGGAAGAATTCCTGCAACTGGAATTTAGCTTCCAATTCTATGCCTTTGGTCGTTGCGTGACCGATATTCACAGGCTTGGAAATTTGGCGCGTCTTGTACAAACCATCGACCAAATCCAAAACCTGAACCGGATCTGTGCTTCTGCGTATCAGATTATTGATATCGCGAACAAAAAAGTTAGCACTGATAATACCTGCGCGCGTCAAATAATGTTCAAAAGCGAGATCAATACCCTTGGATAACTCCGGCTTCAAGAATGGATTGCCGGTACGGTCAGGGCGATAAAAGCTGTTTTGATTGGAAATGCTAGTCACAGCGATCAAATCATTCAGTGCTGGCGCACGGTAGCTTTGAGTCAGGCTGGCTCTGATCTGATCCTTGCCAGCACCAGGAATACGCCAGACACCATGCAAGACCGGGCTCCAGACACTACTGGTATTTTCTATCGCATTACCACCCACCGTGCTGCTGGTCCTGATACCTTCCCAGCGCAACCCTGCGTAAGCAGAGAATTGTGGATTGATATCAAATTCGTCCTGTGCAAAAACAGCCAGGCGACGAGTATTGGCATCCAGGTTGTCACCAGATTCGGCGAACTGCGATTTTCCATTATCCAGTGAAATACGGGTCTGGCTGCGCTTACCCATTTCTATGTCCCAACCAGCGGCCAATGTGTGCCCTTCACCATAAGGCTTAGTGAATTTACCACCGGTATTGAGACTGCTGTCCCTAGTATTATTGACATCGCTGATCAAGTCGATCTGATTACCGGTTTTATCAAATTGATAGCGCAAGGAATTGCTATCCATTTTGCCCAGGCCGCCGCCAAATTTGATATTCAATTTCGAGTTGTCCTCGAACTTATGTTGCCAGTTACCAAAACCGCGCAAGAATGTTGTCTCCGCGTGTGCAGATCCGGTTGCCACTGCAAAATCACCGTTAGTGGCAAGTACATTAGTGTTATCTAGTTTAGTTACATAGTGATCAATCAGATTAATATCACTTCGGGTACTGGAATCACTGCGCGAATTCATCAGGAATGGCTGCACCATCAAGGTGTCGCCATTTTCAAACTTATAGTTAAAACGCGGCGTCAAATGAATACCTGTCGTCCTGCGGTTAGTTTGATCAAATTGATTCTGAATTAAAGTCTCAGATATAGTCTGAGGATCACGCTGCGGACCATGATCATAAGAATTGGTAAAAGTACTGCCTTCATCATGCTGACGATTCTGAAAAACAGAACCACTCAAGGCATACGACAAACTACCCATTTCACCGGGCACTGTCAGTGACACATTCGGTGCCAGCCTGCCCTGTTCATAGCCCAGGGATAACTTCAGGTCGATATCTTTTTGCTTGTACTCTTCCCGCAAAACAATATTGATGGTGCCAGCAATCGCCTGGGTGCTGTATTCAGCCACGGTACCGCGAATGATTTCTATGCGTTCTACCTGGTCAGGTGTCAGGCTGTCCATGGAGAAGCCGCGTGGCGCACGTTCACCATTGAGCAGTATCTGGGTATAACCATTGCCCATGCCACGCATGCGTATATCACCGCCACGTCCTGGCCTGCCGCCCACAGTCACGCCGGGCAGGCGTTTCAACACCTCCCCGAGATTGCTGTCGCCATTCCTGTCCAGCTCTTCCCTGCCGAAAATAATTTTGGCTGCAGTGGATTGGCGGCGCTCTTCCTGGTCAGTACGGCCACCATTGATGGTGACTTTTTGTATATTGTCCTTGCTGGCTGCTTCAGTTTTTTTGTCGCCTGTCTTGGCTTTGGCTTTCATGTCCTGAGAATTTTCCTCAGTACTTTTGATGGCTTCAGGAGGGGTAGTTTGCGCATAAGCAAACGTAGTCACTGAGAAAACACTGGCAACCGCCAGTGTCAGGGTACGCAATCTAAATTTTGGATACATAGGTTTCAAACGTGAAAATACAAAAACTGCATGAGCGCAAACAGGCAGCGCTCGCTCATGTCAGGATTGTATTTTTAAGCAAGCTTGAATACCAGCAAACACCGGTTCATATTTGTATAGAATTGAAACAGTGGGCTTGCGATGGTTACTTTGTGATACCAGACAAAATCTATGGTTTTCAGGCTTTACGGAAACGCCATAGCGCAATTACCCCAAAAACAGCAGCAAAAGCCAATTGCACACCCACTGCAGGTAAAGCAGCATCCAACCCCAGGCCACGCCAGGTCATGGCATCCAGGCCATCCACAGCCCAGCGCGTAGGCACGATCAGGGTCAGGCTTTGCAACCATTGCGGAAACATGAAAGAAGGCATCCAGGCACCGCTGAGCATGACCATGATCAGGGTCGCAAACACCGATATGCCACGCGCTGCTTCAGGGGTTTTGCCAAAGGCAGCAATCAACAATCCAAAACTGGCTGTCATCAGGGAGAAAGAAACCACTACGCCGATGAAGCCAGGCAGACTTCCCGCTATATGCACATTGAATACAAAAACCGCGACCAGGAAAATAAAACACATGAGGCCACAGGCGATCAGGGCACATGACAGCGCCCTGGCGATCAGCACTGTATTCAGACCAACTGGCGCGGCCAGCAAGCGGTTCCACAAACCCAACCGCCTGGCCAGGAGTATGCCTATGCCCGCATCTATCGCCATGAATAAAATAAACTGCACACTCATGCCTGCAAATGAATGAGCATAGCCATTGTATTTATTGGTGACCGGGTCACCTGCGGTCATGGCCTGATCCTTGGTAACGAAGGGCATGCTCAAGCCAGTATTTGCGGCCTTCGCTGATTTTGCTGCATCTGTTGATTTTGCAGCAGAAGCGCTTGCTGAACCCGCATCTGCAGCAGTATCTGCAAGCTCAGTTTTTTGCTGGCTAAGCTGGAATTTTTTCAAACTCCCAAGAAAGTCATGCAACTCCCCTTTATTTTTATTGGCTTCATCCATCTTTTCCAGCTCTTGCAAGCTCTGGTCTATGAACTTGGTACCCGTTTTGCCACCAAACATTTCGGCACTGACACTTTGCATGACTTGCTGCGTCAACATACCCTTGACCATGGCCAGCACTGCGGTTTGCGAGGGGTCATAAAAAATAAGCAGCTCTGGTTTTTCCTTGCCACCAAACAGGGCCCCGCCTGCCTGATCACCAAATTTTTCAGGTATCAGGACCGCCATATTGAGCTTGCCTTTCAGCACCAGAGCCTTGGCCTCTTCAAGGGGTAATTCCTTGACTGACAGAGTGGCCTCTTCCTTCAGGCCCTTTACTATTTTCTGGCTGATCACATGATCATCCTGACTGATCACGGCGATCTCTATCTTGGCCGCATCTTTAGCCTCTCTGCCGCCAGTGACAAACCCAAAGAATGCCCCCAACAGTATGGGCATCACCAGGTTAAGCAATAAAGCACGACGGTCCGCCAGGAACAGGATCAGGTCTTTTCGTATCAGTGCGATCAGGGCAGTCATTATGGTTCCTCAGTATTTCGCATTCTTATTGGAGGGATTTCAGGCGCAAATCAAGAGAAAATCAATCGCGCAAACTACGCCCGGTCAGGGTCAGGAATACCGCTTCAAGATTGGTTTTTGCAGTCGCAAAATGATTGGTCTTGTAGCCGTTTTTTGCCAGCCAACTCAGCAAACCAAAAGCTACCTCATGCTCAGTCAGCGTGACATCCAGATGCTTGCCGTGATCTGACATATGTACACTATCAACACCTGGCAAAACACTCAGGGCAGCAACATCTGTCTCAGTGATCTGCGTATTCAAATCCAGTTGCAACGCTGCCTTGGCAGGCAAACGGCGGTATAAATCTGCCGGGGTTTCATTGGCAATGACTTTGCCATGATCAATAATGACGATATGGTCAGCCAGACGCTCAACCTCTTCCATGTAATGACTGGTATAGATAAGCGTACGGCCTTGTGCCTTGAGCACGTCCAGGCTATCAAAAATCGCATTGCGGCTTTGTGGATCAACGCCAACGGTAGGCTCATCCAGTATCAATAATTCCGGGTCATGCAAAAGTGCGGCGGCAATATTCAGGCGACGTTTCATACCACCAGAGAA
Source organism: Undibacterium sp. TC4M20W (assembly GCF_049340245.1). Lineage (NCBI taxonomy): Bacteria > Pseudomonadati > Pseudomonadota > Betaproteobacteria > Burkholderiales > Oxalobacteraceae > Undibacterium > Undibacterium sp. TC4M20W. Next base: position 65,782 of record NZ_JBMPPI010000007.1, on the reverse strand, counting down.
AGTCGATGGCTTGTCATTTGCCCTGTCCGCCAGATTGACCAGCTCCAGCACTGCATCACAGCGCTGCTGCAACTTGCTGCCAGACAGGCCATACAAGGCACCAAACAATTTGAGATTTTCTCTTGCTGGCAATTCGTCATACAGCGCCAGGTCTTGCGGCACCAGCCCTATCTTGAATTTAACGGCATTATTGCCGGCCCCCATGGTCTGCCCATCCAGCAATACCCTGCCCTGCTCAGGTTGTAACAAGCCGCAAATCATGCTGACTGTGGTTGATTTGCCTGCTCCGTTTGGCCCCAGCAAACCTAGGGTTTGCCCGCGTTCAATAGTAAATGAAACATCATCAACGACCTTGCGTGCGCCATATGATTTAGTCAAGTTCTGTACATCCAGCAGCGTGCTAGCCATGGGATTTGCCTTAATGGAGAACAATTGAACACAATTTAAAGAACCAGTGTCAGCAATGGTAATTCAAACAATGCTTTTACAGCAAACAAGAATCCTGACTATGCGCGAGTTTGCAACAGATATGGCAACACCAAGGACAGAGACATAAAAAAACCTGCTTATTTAAAGTAAGCAGGTTTTCAGGTTCAACCTGCCGTTTTCAGGCAGGTTTTGATCTTCATGATCAGTCCGCGCGATCTGCCAGGTTCAGGTTCAGTTGCGAACGCAGCAAGTCTTCAGTATCTGGACGTGGGCTATTACGCGCTGTTTCCAGCTTATCGAGATAACCAGACGTCACATCACCCGTGATGTAAAAACCATCAAAGCAAGATGCTTCTATGTTTTTCAACAGCGGGTTAACATCAGAAATTGAACGTTTCATGGCCGCCACATCCTGATACACCAGAGCGTCAGCAGTGATTTCACGGCAGACTTCTTCTTCACTACGGCCATAGGCGATCAATTCACTGCGTGTAGGCATATCGATACCATACACATTAGGGAATTGCACCGGTGGCGCAGCAGAAGCAAAAATCACGCGCCTTGCACCAGATTCGCGTGCCATTTGCACGATTTCACGACTGGTCGTGCCACGGACGATGGAATCATCGACCAGCAAAACACTCTTGCCCTTGAATTCAGAACCAATGGCATTCAACTTTTGGCGCACTGATTTACGGCGCACAGCCTGGCCTGGCATCATGAAAGTACGGCCTATATAGCGATTCTTGATAAAGCCTTCGCGATAATCAAGATTCAGCTTTTGTGCCAATTCCATTGCCGATGGGCGGGAAGAATCAGGGATAGGCATGACAACATCAATTTCACCATCGCGGAACTGATTACGTACCTTGTCGGCCAGATACTCACCCATTTTCAGGCGGGTCAGATACACCGAGGCGCCATCAATGATGGAATCAGGACGGGCCAGATACACATATTCAAAGGCACATGGGTTCAAGCTAGGGTTATCTGCACATTGCTGGGTATGCAATTTGCCATCCATATCGACAAACAAAGCCTCACCCGGCTCAACATCACGCAGGAACTTGAAGCCCAGGCCTTCGAGCGCAACTGATTCACTGGCGATCATGTATTCAGCGCCGTTTTCGGTCTGTGAAACACCGACGCACAAAGGACGAATACCAAATGGATCACGGAAAGCCAGCAAGCCGTAGCCAGAGATTTGTGCAACAACGGCGTAAGAACCACGTACACGCCTGTGCAGCATCGCAACGGCGCGGAACAGACCTTCTGGGTCCAGCGAATAGCCGCTGGTGACTTCCTGTATCTGATGCGCCAGGATATTGAGCAAGACTTCAGAGTCAGAATCGGTATTCAAATGACGGCGGTCATTTTTGAACAGCTCTATCTTCAGCTCTACCGCATTGGTCAGGTTGCCGTTATGTGCCAGCACGATACCAAATGGTGCATTGACATAAAAGGGTTGCGCTTCTTCTTCACTGGTGGAACCGGCAGTTGGATAACGTACTTGCCCAATACCGACATTACCAGGCAAAGAACGCATGTTGCGGGTACGGAATACGTCACGCACCAGGCCATTCGCTTTATGCATGGCGAATTTATTACCATGATTTGTTGCGATACCAGCTGCGTCCTGACCGCGGTGCTGCAACAGCAGCAGCGCGTCATAAATCAATTGATTGACAGGATTATTTGAAAATACGCCTACGATGCCACACATGGTGGACTCCTAAAAAAAACAATTAAAACTTTACATGCTCCGAAACCGAGACTGGCAACAGCGGGATCACCGTGCGCGCTGCGGTTTCTGCAAGAGGGCTAAGCCATGCATGGGTCCAGAACGGCTGTTGCGGTATGGATGTCATACCGCACACCAGCACGGCAGCCAGCACCAGTATGCAACCACGCGCCAGACCAAACAGACCACCAAGACCCCGGTCTGCCAATGTCAGGCCGCTAGCCTTGATCATGGCATCCACCGCCATCATGATCAGCGCCATCAACAGGCGCACACCGATAAACAGGGCAATAAAGGCAACAATCAGGCGCAGCATCTGGCCTGGCACCATCGATGGCAACCAGGTCGCCAATACATCACTATAGGCATTGGCAATCACAAATGCGACCACCCAACTGACCAGCGACAAAATTTCTTTAATTAAACCGCGCAGCGTACTGATCACGATGGAACAAACCAGGATCAGCAGCACGAGATAATCAAACAATGTCACGCCAGATATTCCTTACTCATTAGTTAGGTGGCAGGCTGGCACTCAGGCCCAGCTTGCTTAATTTGGCGCGCATTTTATCTGCCTCTTCTTTGGAAGCAAAGGGGCCTACCCTAATCCTTGTCACTTCACCATTCGTGGTGATGATCTTTTGCGTATATGAACGTATATTCGCCGCGTTCAGCTTGGCTTGCACTTCATCCACTTTGGATTGTGTGGAAAACGCGCCTGCCTGCACCGTGTAAGATGATTTTTCTGCAGGTTTGTCTGCGGCTTCCGGCTTGCTGACTACCGGCTTGGTAGCTGGTGGAGTTTTACCTTCGAGTATGGCGAGCGCACGGGCAGCCTCATCATCGGCATTGCCAGGTTTGGCGACAACTGGTTTGACATCAGTTTTTTCAGACTTGGCAGGCTTGGCTTCAGCTTTAGGCTCATTTTTTGCCGTAGCCACGTCCTTCTCCACCGCTTTGACTGGAGCTGGAACTGGCTTTACCTCAACTTTTGGTTCAGGTTTGCTTTCTGCTTTTACTACAGGTTTGGTTTCTGTCTTTGTTTCGGGTTTTGTTTCTGTTTTTACTTCAGGCTTGACTGGCTTGGCCGTTGCTGGCGCAGTCTGGGCCAGCGTAGTACCACCCGCAGTGGTCATGGACTTGACCTGTCTGTCGACACCATCAGTGGCAGCGACTTTATTTTTTAGCGTCGCCGGTACTTCTATGATTTCTTCAGGTGGCTCATCTGGCAGCTGCTTTTTGGATTTTGGCGCGACAGCATCAGCGGCGATATCCGGTGTTTTATCCTTGGAGGGAATGCGGATATTAATATCATCAGGCAAAGGCTTGGGATCAGAATCGAGGATCATGGGCAAGCCTATAATGGCAGCAAGTGCCAGTGCAACGGCACCTATCAGGCGGCGCCTGGCACGTTTCTTCTCTGGCAATATGGGATCATCGACCTTCGAGCGCCTTCTGGGCTCGGCCTTTTTTGTCCTGGAACGAGTTTCGATACTCTCTTCTTCAGCGCGGGAACGGAATTCACCGCTATCCTGAGTATCGGAAGTTTCTTGCTTCTGTGTAAAACGCGAGAGCAAACCCATGTGCAAATTTCTGGTTGGTTAGCAAGCGGGTACGTCATCAACAAACCGGCTTGCAAAAAACATCAATGGAGAGCAGAACGACGGGCGCGCATCACACCTGCTACCGTCAAAAACGATCCAAAGACCACTATTCTATCATTTTCGCCTGCCTTGCTGATGGCATCCGCATAAGCCAGCTCTGGGGCATCAAAACCAGTGATGGTTTTTTCAGTATTTGCCAGCACGCCAGCGGCGACCAATTTGTCTTTCAATACATCAACTGGGGCCGCTCGCGGCAAAGGCAAGGCCGTGACGCACCAGTGATCGACTTTTTCTTTCAATTGAGCAATAACACCGTCAATATCCTTATCGAGCATGGAACCAAATACCGCATAGGTATAGGCATGAAAACCCATATTGTCGAGATTTTGCGCCAGGGTAGCGGCGGCGTGCGGATTATGCGCGACATCCAGCACCACGGTCGGGCGACCTGGCATGACCTGGAAACGACCAGGCAAATCCACCATCACCAGACCAGTACGCACTTCTTGCGCGCCGACTGGCAGTTCAAGCTTCAGGGCTTCCAGCGCGGCCAGCACGGCAGACGCATTCAAGAGCTGGTTGGCACCACGCAGACTGGGGTAACCAAGTGAATTACGGCGCTGGCTGCGGCCAGCAAAATTCCATTGCTGCTTGTCACCGTTGTAATTGAAATCGCGGCCAAACAGCCACAAGTCTGCACCTATGGCATTGGCATGGCCTATCAGGGACTGGGGCGGCAAAGGGTCACCACAAATCGCTGCCTTGCCCGGGCGGAAAATACCGGCTTTTTCAAAGCCTATCTTTTCGCGGGTATCACCAAGGTAATCAATATGGTCGATATCGATGCTGGTGACGATGGAGACATCAGCATCAATGACATTCACTGCATCCAGGCGACCACCGAGACCGACTTCGAGGATGACCACATCAAGCTTGGCATCGGCCAGCAATTTGCAAATTGCCAGCGTAGTAAATTCAAAATAGGTCAGCGAAATATCGCCACGTGCCTCTTCAACAGCATTGAAAGTGGAGATAAAGACATCGTCCTTGACCATCTCACCATTGATACGGGCACGCTCATTGAAGTCGAGGAAATGCGGTTTACTGTATAGACCAACACGGTAACCAGCCTGCATCAGCACTGCTTCCAGCATGGCGCAGGTAGAGCCTTTGCCATTGGTGCCAGCGACCATGATGACGGGGCAATCATAGTGGATGTCCAGCTTGTTCTTGACCGCAGCAACGCGGTCCAGGCCCATATCGATTTCTTTGGAATGGCGGGTTTCGAGTACGGCCAGCCAGTCAGCCAGGGTGGCAGGTAAATTTGTCATAAGATAAAAAAAGCCCGAACAAAATGCTTCGGGCTTATTAGGTATTCAATATATATCAGGTGGATACTGCTTCAGCAGGCTGGTTTTGCAACAAAGCCAGCAAACGCGCAATTTCTTCACGCATCTTGCGACGATCGACGATCATGTCGATCGCGCCTTTTTGCAGCAGGAATTCAGAGCGCTGGAAGCCTTCTGGCAATTTTTCACGCACGGTATTTTCAATCACGCGTGGGCCAGCAAAGCCGATCAAGGCTTTAGGCTCGGCAATCACTACGTCACCGAGGAAGGCGAAAGAAGCAGATACGCCACCCATGGTAGGGTCTGTCAGTACAGAGATGAAAGGCAATCTATTTTCAGACAATTTAGTCAGCATGGATGTGGTTTTTGCCATCTGCATCAGCGACAACAAGCCCTCTTGCATACGTGCACCACCGGTAGCGGTAAAGCAAATGAAAGGCACTTTTTGTTCCAGTGCAGCTTGCGCGCCACGCACGAACCGTTCACCAACAACAGAACCCATAGAGCCGCCCATGAATTCAAACTCGAAACAAGCAGCAACAACAGGCACAGCCATAATAGAACCACCCATGACTATCAGGGCATCAGTTTCACCGGTAGTTTCCAGCGCATCTTTGAGGCGGTCAGGGTATTTTTTGCTGTCTTTGAATTTCAGTGTATCGATAGGCAAGACTTCCTGGCCGATTTCATAACGGCCACCTGCATCGAGCAAGGCATCCAGACGTTCACGCGCGCCTATGCGCAAATGATGGCTGCATTTGGGGCAAACATGGATATTGGCTTCCAGATCAGAACGATACAGCACCGCTTCGCAAGAGGGGCACTTGACCCACAAACCTTCAGGAATCGACTTACGATTTGCAGATTCCGAGCGTTGTATACGCGGCGGCAACAGTTTTTCTAACCAACTCATGTTTTCTCCTTATGGCCGCCAGGCTGTCTTTTTAACAACCCGGCATCAGGTTCATTCTGGTAAAAGAACCAGTCAGGCGCGTATTTTACTCGTCCAAAGCCTGTCTGACACCAGAAATAAAGCTTTTCACTGCAGCAACTGCGGCAACTACGTCTCCACGCGGGGTATTTTCCAGTTCCTGGATGATGCGCGAGCCTATCACCACCGCATCCGACACTGTGGAAATGGCTCTCGCCGTCGCCCCGTCACGTATGCCAAAGCCCACGCCAACCGGTACTTTGACATGCTTTTTGATACGCGGGATCATGGCGGCAACCGCATCCAGATCCAGCGCACCAGAACCGGTAACACCCTTCAGTGACACATAATACACATAACCACTGGCAATTTTACCAACTTGTGCTATACGCTCATCAGTCGATGTCGGTGCCAGCAAGAAAATGGTATCCATCCCCTGTTGCTGCATTTTACTTGCAAATTCTTCACATTCTTCCGGCGGGTAATCCACTACCAGCACACCATCCACCCCAACTTCAGCAGCCTTGGCGATGAAAGCATCCTGCCCCATGCGCTCTATAGGGTTGGCATAACCCATGAGTACAACTGGTGTCTTTTGATTACTTTGCCGGAATTCGCGGACGAATTGTAATACATCCCGCAAGCCAACTCCAAATTGCAGCGCTCTTTCAGAGGCGCGCTGAATGACAGGGCCATCTGCCATAGGGTCAGAAAACGGCACGCCCAGCTCAATAATATCGGCGCCGCCCTCGACCAGAGCATGCATTAAAGGCACAGTTAATTCAGGTGCAGGGTCACCTGCGGTGATGAAAGGGATTAAGCCTTTTTTATTGCTGGCTGCCAAAGCAGCCATGGTATTTTGAATTCTTGACATCTTGTCGGTCCTTATTCGATGCGCTATGCGTTGTCCAGGGCATCACTCCTGCGATGGCATCAGTCTCAATTTTGATAGGGAAGACATGCAGGCCGCACTCCTATATGTATGCGCCTGCATGTTTACTCAATGGCTGGTCAGAACTTCAACCCGGCACGTTCGGCCACGGTATGCATGTCCTTGTCACCGCGCCCCGACAGATTTGCCAGGATTATCTGGTCTTTGGGCAAAGTCGCAGCAAGTTTGGCTGCGTAAGCCAGGGCATGACTGGATTCCAGCGCAGGAATGATGCCTTCTATACGACAGCAATCATGAAAAGCCTTGAGTGCCTCATCGTCAGTAATGGTCACGTATTGCGCACGGCCACTTTCTTTCAACCATGCATGTTCAGGACCTACGCCCGGGTAATCCAAGCCCGCTGACACGGAGTGGGTTTCTATGACCTGGCCATTCTCATCTTGCAACAAATAAGTACGGTTGCCGTGCAATACACCGGGGGAACCTGCCGTCAGTGAAGCAGAATGCTTGCCACTTTCCAGCCCCTCCCCTGCAGCTTCAACACCGATGAGCCTGACTTGCTGATGATCAATGTAAGGATAAAAAATACCCATGGCATTTGAGCCACCGCCTACGCAAGCCACGACATGGTCTGGCTGACGCCCGGTTTGCTCAGGCATTTGCCATAAACACTCCTCACCAATAACTGACTGGAAGTCCCTGACCATCATGGGATAAGGATGCGGGCCAGCCACCGTGCCTATGATGTAAAAAGTATTATCGACGTTCGCGACCCAGTCACGCATGGCTTCATTCAGCGCATCTTTCAGGGTCTTGGAACCAGACTCCACTGGCACCACGGTCGCCCCTAGCAACTTCATGCGATACACATTTTGCGCCTGGCGCTTGACGTCTTCAGACCCCATATAAACCACGCATTCGAGTCCAAAACGGGCGCAGATGGTTGCTGTGGCAACACCATGCTGACCAGCACCAGTCTCAGCGATGACGCGTGGCTTACCCATGCGCTTGGCCAGCAAAGCCTGGCCGATGACATTATTGATCTTGTGGGCGCCGGTGTGATTCAAGTCTTCACGCTTGAAATAAATTTGCGCCCCACCCATCAGATCAGACCAGCGTTTGGCGTGATACACAGGAGATGGACGACCAACGAAGTACTTCAATTCATTGCGAAACTCAGCCAGAAACTCAGCATCATGCTGGAACTTGGCGTAGGCTTCTTTAAGCTCAGTCAGTGCGTGAGTCAGTGTTTCGGACACAAAAGTGCCACCAAACTGGCCAAAATGGCCACGTGAATCGGGTAAATGATATTGGGCTGACTGATAAATTGCCTGACCGGCGACGGACTGGCGCTCGAACTGAGCATCCAAAGACTGGAGTTCTTTCATTTTCTTTCCTTCAAACTGGCTTGAAAGCGATGCGCCGGGTGCATACCCTACGCAACATCACTATTTCTGATTGTCTGCCAGACGCACTGCTGCGATAAACGCGCGCACGCTGGCCTCATCCTTGATACCCTTTGCCGCTTCGACACCACTGCTGATATCGACCGCAAACGGGCGAACCTGACTAACTGCGCCAGTCGCGTTCTGTACGCTCAAGCCACCACTTAAAACGACCCGAGGCGCGAGCTCTTTTGGAATGAGAGACCAATCAAAAACCTTTCCACTACCGCCATACCCATCAACATGGGTATCTAGCAATAAACCACTGAATAAAGGACTAGCCTTACGATAAGACTGCTCACATTCTAGCAAATCCTCAGGCCTTGTGTCAGCTTTGACGCGATAAGCACGAATAAAAGGACGATTGACACTGGCTGCCAGACTCGCGCATTGCTCTGGCGTTTCATCGCCGTGGAATTGCAGCAGTTGCACGGGAGCCTGCTTAATGATCTCTTGCAAGCCCGATTCATTGATATTCACGAACAGGCCTACTGACATGACAAAGGGAGGAATTTCGCGCAGCAAAGCCCCGGCAGTATCAGGTGTGACATAACGAGGACTGGGTGGATAAAAGACGAAGCCCAAGGCGTCAGCACCAGCCGCGACAACGAATCTCAAATCTTCTGACCGGGATAAACCGCAAATTTTGATTCTGGTTCTGTGACGCATGGCACTTCCTAATGTAAAAACTTTTCCAATTCAAACTACTGCAAATTTTTGTCGCGCTCCGTAATCGCTAGTATCAAACAAGGTCAGAACAGGGGCAGTTTACTTCGCTTCGGTATTATTCTTAAAGAATTGAGGCACCATTAATTTTTGCCTACACACAAATCCAATAAGAACAAACCCTATCAATGTCACCATAAAATATGGCAAACCAAGGCAGACGTTGATAACGGAACCAGCCAGCCAAGCATATAAAACATACCAAGCAGCGTTACTGCCCTGACAGGAACGATATGCGAGCCAAGCCAAAGGAAGTAAAATTGCCAATACAATCAGGAAATTTAGAGCATTTATATCGTCGAACATGGTCAGACTTCTTTAGATTGAAGGGCCAAAAATCATTACTCAGGATTAACTGAAAACCAACACTAAATACAATACTACGGTAGCGACAAACAGTGTGAGCACATGGCTAGTCTTACTCTTGGGAATAACTGCAGCCGCAAATGAAGTAAATCCAAGCGCAGAGCAAGATATCCTTAGGGATTGGGCTGTAACCACAGACAAATGCGTTTCTGCAGGATGCTCAGCCAAGAGCCCAATTACAAAACCAACAATTCCCAAACAGATAATTAGCTTTCTTTCCAAACTTAATCGCTGTTTGCCCTGCATATTTTCCATAAACCTCCCTTAATGCTGACAACAAGCCAAGCACAAGCATTACCGCTGAACGGTAGAATGTTTCACATTAATTATCACGATATCAGATTTTCTAGAAAATGCTAATTTTTAAAAAACAGAAAAATGATAATTGGCACATGCAATTTTCCAGCGCCCGAGTATATACAAAGGCAATCAGTTGATTGAAGCATGCGATAATCAATTACCATTTCATTCATAGACGCCATGAATTCACCCGCGACAAAACCGCTCATCACCCGGCTATTCGGACTGGATATCTGCAATATGCGTTTTGCAGAGGCCAATCAGCATTTGCTGGAAGTTGCCAGCAGCCGTGACCATGCCAGCCGCGTGGTGGTGACGCCAAATGTGGATCATATGACCAAGCTCGAATATGAGCCTGAGTTCAAGACCTTGTACGCGACTTCAGATTATATTTTTGCCGATGGCATGCCGATAATCTGGGCCAGCAAAATGTGCGCCCTGCCCTTGCCGGAACGCGTTACCGGGGCAGACCTGTTTGTGTCGCTATGCCGGGGTTGCATAGAGCAGGATTTATCGATTTTTGTTCTGGGTGGCATGCCGGGGCAAGAAAGCATGTTACTGGAATCCTTCGCCAAAACTTACCCTGGTCTCAAGGTTGATATTTTTTGCCCGTCCATGCAGTTCACTGCCGACGGCGCCGAAAGTGATCTGGCGATACAGCACATACAGGCTGCAAAACCAAATATCCTGTTCATTTGTCTGGGCATGCCCAAGCAGGAAAGACTGGCATTTCGTTATCGCGCACAATTCACCACTGACAACGTGCCATTGATATTGTGCGTCGGCGCAGCGATGGAGTTTGCATTGGGACAGAAAAAACGTGCGCCTTTATGGATGCAAAAGATAGGCATGGAATGGTTCTGGCGTCTGGCCAGCGAACCGCGCCGCTTGTGGCAACGTTATACGACACAAGCCTGGCGCTTTGTAGGGCTATTGCTGCGCGAAAAAAAAATACAGAAACAAATGCGGAATTTAAATTCAACTACAAAATAAAAAAGGGAAAATTTATACTTACAATGTGCTCCAAATTCATTGGCTTACTTTCTTTCCATATAAGCTAAAGATTCATTAATTGCTGTTGCCACACTATCCAGGTAAGCCTTATTTTTATCCTGAATAGCTACTTGAATAATCCCACCCGCACCAACTTTTAACTGCCAATCGCGTTGAAAATAGAGAATAAAAAAAACTGCACTTAAAGCAAGCATAACAAATCCGACAAAAGGCACGTTGAAAACCATTATCAAACTGAATAAAGTAGAAAACAAAGCCAATATGAAAAGCAATACGTTGCCTGATTTTTGAGAAATAGTAACAGAAGTCAAATTTCGAATTGGGAAATTTGCACCCGTCGAGAGTCTGAACATTACATCGCTTACATATACACCATGCCTGTCCATAAACACCTTCTCTACTACCACATCGTTATTTCTTTGGGGTGCTGGCGGGACATCTACGTTTAGTGAGGCTCCGCAACTATTGCAAAATTTTGCATCCGCCTGAACCTCAGAGCCACATTTTGAACAAAACATATTTTTCCAATAAGAATCTTTAAAATAACATCGCACAAATGGTAACAAAAAAATATTTATCTAGCATTTACTTTTTTTGAATGCAATATGTAAAAAAAACCGCACAGATAACAATCTGCGCGGTTTTTTCTTGGGGGATTACTTTAAATACTTACGCTACTTCTCAGGCTACTTTCTTCGCATCGAAGAATTGCTCATCTTCAGTAGAACCATGCAAAGCTGTCGTAGAAGATTTACCTTGCTGAATCGTTTGTGTCACTGCATCAAAGTAACCAGTACCAACTTCACGTTGATGCTTAACAGCTGTAAAGCCTTTTTCTGCTGCTGCGAATTCAGCTTCCTGCAATTCAACAAAAGCAGACATCTGGCGACGTGCGTAGCCATGTGCCAGGTTGAACATACCGTAGTTCAATGCATGGAAGCCTGCCAGTGTGATGAACTGGAATTTGTAGCCCATTGCGCCGAGTTCTTTCTGGAATTTGGCGATTGTTGCATCATCCAGATTTTTCTTCCAGTTGAAAGATGGTGAGCAATTATAGGACAACAATTTACCTGGGAACTTGGCATGGATAGCGTCAGCAAATGCCTTGGCGAATTCCAGGTCAGGTTTGCCAGTTTCACACCAGATCAAATCTGCATATTCTGCATAAGCCAGGCCACGGGAAATTGCTTGTTCCAGACCTGGTTTGGTTTTGTAGAAGCCTTCAACTGTACGCTCGCCTGTGCAGAAAGGCTGGTCGTTAGGATCGACGTCAGAAGTCAGCAAATCAGCGGCTTCAGCATCAGTACGGGCCAAAATCACGGTGGATGTACCCATGATGTCAGCAGCCAGACGTGCTGCATTCAGTTTTTCAATGGCTTCACGGGTAGGAACCAGAACCTTGCCGCCCATGTGGCCGCATTTTTTAACAGAAGCCAGTTGATCTTCAAAGTGAACACCAGATGCGCCTGCTTCGATCATGGCTTTCATGAGTTCAAAGGCATTCAATACACCACCGAAACCGGCTTCAGCATCAGCCACGATAGGGGCGAAGAAGTCGATGTCATCTTTGCCTTCAGACCATTGAATCTGGTCAGCGCGTGTCAGTGTGTTGTTGATGCGTTTGACAACCAGTGGTACAGAATTGGCTGGGTACAGGGATTGGTCAGGATACATTTCACCGGCAACGTTGGCGTCGCCAGCAACTTGCCAGCCAGACAGGTAGATGGCTTTCAAGCCAGCCTTAACCTGTTGCATGGCCTGGTTACCAGTCAACGCGCCCAGGGCATTGATGAAAGGTTCGTTATTCACCAGATCCCACAATTTGATCGCGCCGTTTTTTGCAATAGTATGCTCCACCTTCATGGAGCCACGCAGGCGAACTACTTCTTCCGCCGTGTAGTTACGCTTGATACCGATCCAGCGTGGATTGGTATCCCAGTCTTTTTGCAATTCTGCTACTTGTTGTGCGCGAGTTGTCATATTTCTCTCCTGTGGGCAAATCAAATGAAAAGGTGCATCCGTTGAGAGAAATAATAGAGTATTTTTTGCGGAGCAACAAGGTCTTATATAAGACATATGACAAATATTTAATCGTTTAAAATCAAATACTTAAAATTCATTTTTTGCGATATGAAATTATATTTCTTAGAATGAGAAAAATAATTTGTGCAGCGAGTCAGCATTTTTCACAATATGAAAAATTGATTTCACATCATAAAATTTGGCAATTCAGTTTTTTACACAAAGAAAATTAAGTTTCAAATTCCCTCGGGAAACTGGAAGTTTTTAGTGCAGAACGCGCGGATGCCACCACTGCACCCACAAGCCCCTCAAGAGACTCATTAACAATCTCAACAACAAGCTTAAAACATGCTTATTAAAAGGAGGACTTAAGCAACACCACCCCAAAGCTTGCAGTTTACCGTGCCCCCCAATTCGTCATACCCGCGCAGGTGGGTATCCATGCCTGATCGCCCCTGCACCTGCATTACAAGCTCCGAGATTGATCAACGATGGATTCCCGCTAAAAGCACGCGGGAATGACGGTTTGAGATGCGCTGTATTGATTGCGCTCATTGTGATCTATGCATGGCCGACGTAAAAACCGTCAATGCCAATTTTGCTTAAGTCCTAAAAAGGCTTATTCAAGGACGAGCTCATACCAAGGCGACGGAAAATCAAAGTCGAGCTCAAAACCATCTGGCTTTTTGCTGATGGCAGAACTGGCCAGTGCCTTCATGCGCACGCCATTTCCATCCAGCGGATATACCGTCATCTTTTTGCTTTTGCTGGCGTGGAATAACTTGACCGGGATACGCTCCAGCCATACAGGCGCAAGACCTTCCAGTGAACCCGAAGGTTTTCTGGCTGTTGCCGGGTCAGGCTCCAGCGTCCACCATCCAGATTGCCCCTCATAATTTATCAATTGTTTAGGACGTTCAGGTTGCACGCCGGCTTGCGTGGTCGTTGTGGCACCACTCAGCACCAGCAAAAGGTGGCGACTATTTTTCAAAGGCAAGGCATCCCGGCTGCTCAGCATAATGACGCCATATTGCCGCCCTTTGTCTGAAAACACAGGCAGGTATTTATCTGCTTCCATAGTGACAGAGCCCGGTGGTTTGCGCCCCGCGAACAGGCGCGTATAAGCAGTTTCTGCTGCCAGCCAGGGGCCAGATTCACCGTAACGTAATTCGCCCCCGGCTGCAGCCCAGGTCATATCATCTTCATGCCATAACCTGGCAGTGTGCTGCACCGGCCCAACCGGTTTGGCTTGCGTGCCATACATCATGGCTACACGGGTATAAAAAGCATGCCGGTAATCAATGCCGTATTGCGCCTGTAGCCAGGCGGGCATTCCACCGCCACTGACACCATCACGCAAAGCACCCAGCATGGTGCGCTCTTCAGGTGCCAGGTTGATATTCATCTGTGTTGGTAATGGCTGCACCTGATATTGTCTGAACAGAGCCGCCGCCATGCCGCTGACCACAAGTTGGCCACTGTGACCGCTAAGCCCAAAACTGTCCGGCACGGACCGCCAAAGATCACCATCAATGTAATGAAACAGAAACAGCCCATCCCAGTCCTGGGCGCTGGCAAACGCACTCATGACAGGCAGAATTTCTGCCGACTGACGATTTGGAAAAGCCTGATTGAATTCACTGACCACAAAGGGCTTGCGCGCATCGCGCACATAAGCACGCTGCAACAACGATTGCCACCCCTCGCGCAAGACAGAATTATTGCGTATGCGCCAGTCATTTTTATCCCACTCCTTATGTGGGAAGTCATAGTGATCCACATAAAAGTGCTCATCGACATAATCCATCTGCTGCTGCGCGTCGGCCAGTGCCACTCCACCAAAATACATTTGCGTACCAGTCACAGGCAATAAATCCCCTGCCTCCTGTCTTACAGTCTTGCGAATCAGATTCAAATATTGCTGATCAAGATCAGATAAAAACCGTACATAGTCGAGTACCCTGCGGCCATTGCCCTTTTGATGTGGGCGATATTGCTGCTGCAAGGAGGCTGGCGTCTCCCAACCCAGCTTATTGATTGCGCGTCGCGAAAAACGCTGCACGCCCGCGACCCAGCCTTCACCGTATTCAAGTATGCTGGCCTCGGACGACTTGACATTGATCACGCCTTTGCGCGGTAGTGAACAGCTATCCCATAGCTTGCAGGCGTTGTCGGCGTGCCCATGTTGGCGCAGCACCCATTTTTGCCAATGCTGCTGCAAGGCTCTTTCATATTCACCTGTCAGGCCATCGAGCTGCTTTCTTTGCCAGGCACCCAGCAATGAAGACTCATTATTGATTTCAACCATGGCGAGAGCAGGATCATCCCTGAGTTCCAGCCTGCGCAATAGTTGCTGCACATATTCTGCCTGCAGACTGATCATGCGTGGCTCAAACAAATGCAGAGGATGGCTGGCAAAAGGCATTTGCTCACCGGCCATCAAAGGCGTGACCTGATCAACCGCTGGGCGAAATTGATAACCCACGTGCAGGTTCAGGTTGATGTACAGGCCTTCGGCCTTGAGTGCATCAATAAACACGCGCAAACGCCGCAAGGCTGTTTCGTTAAAACTGGGGTAAGCGGCTGTCGTCAAAATACCACGTGGCTGCTCCAGGCTATCACTGAGAACACTGTCCAGATGATGCAGACGCACTGCATTAAAACCCAGCCTGCGCAAACGGCGTGCGATTTTTTGTGCGTCTTTTTCTTCGGGGAAGTTCGCAGCACCAGACAAGCTGATGCCAAAGAAG
Organism: Undibacterium sp. TC4M20W; assembly: GCF_049340245.1. Taxonomy (NCBI): domain Bacteria; kingdom Pseudomonadati; phylum Pseudomonadota; class Betaproteobacteria; order Burkholderiales; family Oxalobacteraceae; genus Undibacterium; species Undibacterium sp. TC4M20W. Next base: position 50,213 of record NZ_JBMPPI010000007.1, on the reverse strand, counting down.
CGCACACGGGCGTCATCTTTGGTGCCACCCCGGCCATCTGGCCCGATACGGTAAAAATGCCCTTGCCTGACAAATACTCTGTCAGCAGCCCCCAGCGTATGATTCATGCCACCAAAATCCACGACTGGCGACAGGGTATCCTCATTGACTTCAAAACGGTACCAGGCGAGATCACCCGCTACTACAAAAGGCGGACAGAGACAAATCAGGCTCAATAAAGCCAATCTGAAGGTGAAAGGGACGTGAAATCGAAAATACTTCATAGTTTTGGGGCGCAACAGACAAGGTAGCCATTAGAATATCGCACAAACACATGACATTAGTATTGAGAAATGCAAAATTTGTCCGTACTGCCCGGCAATACCAGCCTGAACCTGCTGGAAACCAGAATCGTCAAACTGATGATCGTTCTGTTCGTGGTTTTTTCCCTGTTACCTTATGGCATTTCCTGGGATTACACCGGCTCGTCTGCGTTGACCATGGAAGGTTCTCTGACCACAAAACTGCAGTGGGGCGGCCTGTTTTTGCTGGCAACATTCATCCTGTATCGTCATTTACCCGAGGCCTTGCAAGATGTGCGGGCGATGAATCCCTTCCTGGCCTTCGTGTTGATATGGTGTCTGGCATCAAGCATCTGGTCGCCCTTGCCAGCAACGACCTTCAAACGTGCGATACAGCTCTATGGTCTGGTGATGATAGGTTTCAGCATACAGCTCGCTGAACATCCTTTAAAAATAATGGTGAACTATGTCTTGTATACCTTGACGGGTATGCTGATACTGTCCTTCTTTATGGCTGTTGCTGTTCCCAGCATAGGCATAGACTATGACCTCGGAGGCGCCTGGCGCGGTGCCCTGTCGCAAAAAAATGAACTGGGCCAGGTTGCTGCCCTCAGCATTTTATTATGGCAAATCAAGGCGTGCAGAGAGACCGTGGGTATCCGCAGCCTGGCGCTGGGCATATTGTTTTCTTTTTTCATGCTGGTCATGAGCAAAAGCTCGACCAGCATGATCATCACCCTGCTGACTTCGGGCGTTTTCCATTTGCTGCGCAAGCGGCACATTTCATCTTCTTATTCTTTGACGCGGGCCAGCCTCGTCATTATGTGCCTGCTGACGATCGCCGTGTATGTCTTTTTTATGCAGGAATCACGCCTGCCTACCTGGCAAGAAGCGGCATCACCAATTGCTGGCCTGTTTGGCAAAGGCACAGACCTGACTGGCCGCACTGATGTCTGGCAACTGGTAGAGATGGAGATTAACAAACACTATCTGTTTGGTCTGGGTTATGGTGTATTCTGGCTGGGGCCAGACAGTCTCTCGCAATTCGTCATTGATGCCCTGCACTGGATACCTTTGCAGTCCCACAATGGCTATCTGGATATCCTCAATGAACAAGGGCTGATTGGTTTGATACTGGTGATACTCACCTTGTTGATGCAGGCAAAAATGCTGATTACGCTTTCCCATCAGGACAGACAGCAAGCCGCCTTCTGGTCCGCCATGCTGGCTGTTGTCGTGATTACCAACTTCACCGAAAGCAGTCTGTTTCGCGGCTTTGTATTCCAGAATGTATTCTTTATCTTCAGCCTGATTGCGGTCAGTTCATCAAGCCGGAGATTCAAACTCGCAAAATCAAACTCAGCAAATTCAGCAAACTCAGACCATTAATTTGCGTCCAAGGTTCTGGAAAGTCTGTTCTATGTAACGGTATGACAAGTGGGATAACAGCAGCGAAAGCACAGTAATGAGCGCGATTCTCGGCAGCGTAGTCAGCTCCGGCAAAAAATGCGCAACGCTATGTGTTACCAACCAGTGGTACAGGTACAGGGAATAACTGATACGTCCCAGATAAACGACAGGTGGCAACTGCAGGAAGCCGTTCAAGCGGTTTTTACCAAAAACCAGGGTAGGAAACATGCAAAACAAAGCTATGCCCTGCATGGAGTAGCGCAAAGACTCACGAAACTCTTCACTACGTATTGCCAACGTCAGTAACAGCAAAAATACGCCAAAAAAGAAAACTCGCTTGTATGCCAATTGCTTGGCAAAGTCAGGGTAACGCGCAAATACTATTGACAGCACTACGCCATACAAAATGGAATCAGCGCGGGTATCGGTCGCTGTATAAATTCTGTAATGCGGCAAATGATCCAGGCCTATGGTCAGCACCAGATACACACGCCAGGCCAGCATCGCCAACAGGATTACCGCGATCAGACTCAAGAAGCGTTTGGGCAGGCGGATGAAACCGATAAACAAAAAAGGGAAAACAAAATAAAAATGCTCTTCGACTGCCAATGACCAGGTTATCGCCAGGGGCTGCTTGATCAACTCACCGCTGAAGCTGGAATAAATGCCATAATAATTCGCAAAATAAAAGAATACCGAGGCAACTTCTTTTTTCGGTGGCAACTCTCCGACAACAGCCATCAATGCCAGCGATATCAGCACAAAAAACAGCAAGGCTGGTGTCAGCCTGAACAACCTGCGCACATAAAAATTACGTATGCTCACACGGCCACTGGTGTCCCACTCTTCCAGCATCAGTTTGGTGATGATGAAACCGCTGATAAAAAAGAATATCGTCACGCCCAGGCCACCAGGGAAGAGATGACCAAATCCTATATGCGACAGGAAAACCAGTGCAATGGATAAGGCACGCAAGCCATCCAGTGCCTGTAAGCGTTGGGATTGATGAGCCATCATGAATTATTTCTTTGCCGGCTGGCTGCCATAGGCATGGCTGGCGCTACCCCAGAAATAACTGAGTTTGCCCAGTTGTGAGGCAGCGACCCTGAGCCAGGCGAAGCTGCGCAGGAATTTAAAAGGCAATAACAGCAAGGCGAATAACAAGGCCAGCACAAACTGCACGCAGGCCCGGGCACTGAGCAACAGCGCAGAACTGATTTTTTTACCGCTTGTGAGCATCGCAAGTTCGGTGCGGATAAATAATTGCCCGGTGCGGTAAGACCTTTGCAGCAACCATTTTGCCGTAGCCCTGTCCGCCGGAATAAATTCATCAGCCGGAGCTTCATCACACCAGACCATGACAGCACCCAGTTTATCCAGACGACGAAACAACATGGTATCTTCCCCACCCGTCGTACCAAAGGCAGGGTCGAACGGGCCTATGCAATCTTTTTGGGATGCGGCTATATCCTGCAGTATTGAACGACGGACAAGCACGTTGCCACTACGGGCGTCCTTATGATCTATTTTTGTGCCGGTAGGCATGCGGCGTCGGTCAAAATAGCCGCCCTCGCGTATCCAGGCTGGGGTACTTTCTGAGTACTCAGGCAGCACCGGTGCAAATACTACATCAGCCTGCTCAGCCTTTTGCACTTTCAGCAGTTGCTCCAGCCAGTCTGCCACTGGCACTTCGTCATCATCAATCATGACTATCCATTGCCCGTTGGCCGCGGCAATAGCGGCATTTCTGGCGAGTGAAATATTTGAGTTTGCGAGGCTCAGCGCCTTGAGGCTTCCGGCGAAACCCGCTGCAATTTCAGCCAGTACGGTCGCGGCAGACTGATTGACGTCATTGTCAACAACCACTACTTCTATGGCCACATCCCGTAAAGTTTGCGTCAAGATAGCTTGCAACAAACGCCGCAACAATTCCGGCCTTTTATAAGTGCAAATGCAGATACTCAGTTCAGGCATATGAACTCAGCTTTTCCGCCGGAATAATCTGGACAGCAAACGCATAAGCCAGCTGAATGGCGCAAAACGCACTGCTCCTGCCGGTTCATATTGATTGAAGATCGTTCCCAGCACCTCGACACCAGCTGCCTGCATGTCTGCCTTGGCCTGACGCAGCTCATCGACATAGGTATGGTCTTTTCTGGCTACCAGCAAAACACTCCCGGTCTGATGGGCAACCATCTGGGCATCCGATGCCAGGGTCGCTGTATGGGTATCAACCACGAAAGCATCGAACTGATCGGAACAGGAATCAAGCAATTCACGCATGCGCGGTGCACGCAAAATCTCCAGCGGGTTAGGCGGCTGTGGCCCGGCTGGCAAGAAATGTAAATTGGGCATCAGCTGTATCAGGGCATCGGATGCTTTAATACGCCCGGCCAGCACAGAAGACAGACCATCCGGCTTGCCGAGTGAGAAATATTCATGCAACTTACCGCTACGCAGGTCAGCATCTATCAGCAAAGTACGTTTGCCAACTTGCGACAAGGCGATAGCCAGGCTGGCTGCCATATAGGATTTGCCATCGCGGCGTGCCGGGCTGACCAGGGTGATCTTGATTTTCTCCTGGCCGCTGAACTTCAACAGCAACTCACTGCGCAAACGGCGGATTTCTTCTGCCTCTTTACTGAAAGGGAAGTAAAAGAATTTCAAAGACTTGTCGGCACTGCCGTTAATCAGGTCCTTGGTCGAATACCCGAACTGCTCGCCCAAAGCCTGATCAAGCTGGGTCTGGCTCAGGTAACCCAGCGCCAGTGCTGCATCACCAAACCTGAGTTTTTTTTCTTTTTGCAGTTGGGCGATCTGGTCGATCTGCTCAGGTGTGAGTAAACCTTTTTGCAGGAATAACTCGCCGAGCCGGCCTATTTTAGAGGCTGGTGGATTCATGGTTTCAGCTGTTTGCATGCAAACCACCCTCACCCTGTCCATTGCCACTCAGCTTTTCATCAAATCCAATTTTTGCCATCACAGGTTCATCAAATTCACGCTCCAGATCTTCCAGGCAACGTACACGGCGGTTCATCAATTCGAGCAGGAAGGCCAAGCCAAAGCCAAACACGATGCCAGCCAGCAAGCCAAACACCAGGTTATTGCGCAGCAGTGGCTTGGCATGCTTCTCGGGCAGCTCGGCCCATTGCATGACTGAGGCATTTGAGATGGCCACATTACTGGTCATCAGCAACTCATCAAATTTTTGTATGGCAGCGTTGTAAATCTTTTGCACGCTGTCAAGCTGACGCTGGTAAGAGCTGATGACATCCCTATGTTTTTTGTTTTCAAACGTCTTTTTCTGGTAGCTGGCGATTTCTGTTTCTATGACTTTTTCCTGCTGGCTCAGACGCGTTTCAGAGGCACCGAGCATTTCAAATGCAGTGGCAGACTCTCTTTTGAGCTTGTCCAGCAGTGCCTGGCGTTCGTCATTGATCGCCATGTATTTGGGGTGACGCACACCCAAAGTAATCTTGGCATTGGCCAACTGTGTATCAAGCGAAATCAGGGCAGCTTTCAGGCCTGAGATATGGCCTATGCCAGCAATCTCAGGGATATCTGACTCCGGATTACCTTCGCGTACAAGTTTTTCCAGCGACTGGCGCTTGGCCTGGGCTTCCACTTTTTGCAGTTGCACATCAATCAGGCGCACACTCAAGGCATTCATTTGTTTGGATTCGATGTCCGCCCTCTCATCGACATCGACGATCTGATATTCCTGCTGATAAGCCGTCAGTTTTTTTTGCAACTCATCAATCTGCCTGCTCATGGACTCAAGCTGGGCATTGTATTGATCACGCCTGGCTCTGGCCGGTGCATTCATCATCTCCAGCGACAAATCTATATAGGCTTTGACCACAGCATTGGCAACTTCTTTGGCATGCTTGGGGTCACTCGATGAATACTGGATTTCTATGACGCGGCTATTCTTGTGCGGTGACACATCAGTATTCCTGACGATAGACTCAGCCAATGCGCGTAAACCGCGCTGCTCGCCATATCTTTGTACAAAGCGTTTGGCCTCTGGCGTGGTCTGCAAGCCCAGTGCCTGTATAACTCGCTCAGCAACCTGCACACTCTTGATAACGTCAAACTGGGTCTGCAGATAGCTTTCATCCTGCATGGGGTGGAATTGGCGGCCGCCGATAGGGTCATTGACACGGTAATCGATAAAAATATCAGCCACCGCCACATAAGTCTTGGGCAAGATCAGGCTGGCCACGGCTGCACCAACAACAGCGACTATCATGACAAACGCGATTAACAGCTGGCGCGCCCGCAACATTGCCCCGATCTGGGCAAAGGACAAAACCAATTCACTTGGGGAGGTTTTTATCATACGCGTCAGAATATTCTTTCGTTGATAAATACCACATCGCCCGGCAATACCCGGTCGGCAATACCTGCAGAAATTTCGCGCAACTCGCCACTGTCTGTCTTGCGATGGATGATGATGCGCCTGACCGAGCCCCGCTCAGTCACCCCGCCGCCTATGGACAAGACCCGCATGACATTCAAATCATCTTCCATAGGGTACATACCAGGACGGCGCACCTCACCGTAGACATAAAAGTTCTTCAACTGGGGCACGAACAAAACATCATTCGGCTGGATTTTTTGTGCCAGCTCTGGTGCCAGCTTTGTTGCGTCCAGCTCCAGCTTGACGGATGCATATTCTTGCAATTCCGAAGCAGGTTTGCCGGGTTCACGGCGCAAGATGCGCAGGCTTTTCTCGGCTTTCTGTGAGACACCACCGGCCAGGCTCAAGGCTTCCAGAATGCTGATTTGCCCTGTCAGGGGATAACGCCCCGGCCGCAATACTTCGCCCAGGACTGAAAAAGTCCTGCTCAATTGTTGTATGACCTTGATGGAAACCCGGGGATTTTTAATGTATTGCCCCTGCTCCAGCTTTTTTGCAAAGGTGGCGGCAATTTCTGTTGCTGTGCGGCCTTTGACTTCTACCGTACCCACCAGCGGCAAGGTGATGACACCACTCTCACCTATGGTGACATCTGCGGTCAGGTCGGGTTGTCCGAATACGGTGATCAGCAACTGATCGCCCTCGCCTATGACATCAGAGGCTGCATCGCCAGGCATGTCATCTGTGGCATTCTTTGCCGTGTTTGGTACTGATGCTGTTGCTGGCGCTTTGTCTGACTGAGGTATTTGCAACAACTGACTTTCCAGTTTCATGCCATTTGCAGGGATAGTCTTGATCTCTTGCGCCTGCGCCTGCCCGATAAATGCAAACGCCAGCACTGCAGGCAGCAGTTTGCGGGCAGTTATCTCAGTAAAAGCAGAAAATTTGGACCAAATTGTCATCTGAATCAGGCATTTTTTAGAAAGAACTTCATTTTATATTGCAATAGTAAGAATAGATGCAAATTTTTGTCAGGACAACAAAACCCTGTAACAATAAGCTGCCAGCTTTATTAGCATTGCTATTTAATTACAAAAATTAACCTTTATTGAATTGTGGGCAACTCAAAGCTCAGTTAACATGCAAATAAAAGTAAGAAAGACTAATTATGCAAAGCCCGAGCACACAGCCATCAGCAAGTCCTGCCAGAGTGGTACCTCTGGTCATCATTGCGCCGGTGCGTGACGAAGCCGACCTGATCAGGCTGACTCTGGACTCCATGGTAGCGCAAACAGTCAAACCGGTAGAGTGGATCATTGTCGATGATGGTTCACAAGATGGTACCGCTGACATCGTACGCGAATATTCTGCCCAACATCCATTCATCAGGCTGGTACAACGCCCCGACCGTGGTTTTCGCAAGGTGGGTGGTGGCGTGGTAGCGGCCTTCAAATTTGGTATTACCCAGATTGAGCATCAGGAATATGAATATATCGCCAAGCTGGATGGCGATATGTCGTTTGGGCCGCGCTATCTGGAATGCATGTTTGAGCAATTTGCCCAGGAACCCAAGCTGGCTGCCGTATCCGGCAAGGTTTATCGCGAAGAAGAAGGCAAGAAAATAGAAGAAATCATCATTGATGAACATGTCGCTGGCCAATTCAAGCTCTACCGCAGAACAGCATTTGAAGAAATTGGTGGTTTTGTCGAAGAAGTCTTGTGGGACGGTATAGACGTTCACACTGCCCGCATGAAGGGCTGGACAACCAAAAGCTTCTTGCATCCTGATGCCATTCTCATGCATCACCGCCTCATGGGTTCGTCTGACAAGAATGTCTATCGTGGCCGCCTGCGCTGGGGGCGTGGCATCTGGTTCATGGGATATCACCCTCTGTACGCACTGGCCTCAGGTATTTTCCGCATGCGCGAAAAACCATTTGTCATCGGTGGCCTGTTGATTATTGCCGGTTATCTCGGTGCTGCAATTAAACGCGCGCCCAGATATGAAAATCCTGAATTCAGGGAACATCTGCATCGCTGGCAGCTTGGACAGATCAAAAAACTCTTTTCAGGGCAAAAAAACTAAACATGCTGGCAGGGTAATTTGTTTTAAAAACCACTGCAGCATCCCCAGGAATATCAGCGAAAAACCTTATCACCATGCTCAACGCTTCACCCGCCTCCAACACCTCACAATCAGCGCAAATTCTGGCTGCGTTTACTGGCGTCGCGTTTGGCATAACGACTTACATGACGCTACTTGGCATCATCCTGTATTCAGACCATAGCGATATCGAAATTTTTGGCGTGCGCATGCTGATTGCAGGCCTCTCCAGCATCATTGTTTTTTCCAGCCAGCAAGTGCTGGCGACTCTGCAAGAAAAGCATGTGCTGGCCGCCTTCCCCAGTATTACGGCGCGCTGGTTTGTGGTGTTCATGATCGTACTGATGAGCGCCTACGTCGACAAGTCAGCAGAAAGACTGTCACGCGCCATCATGCTGATCTGGCTGTTTACCACGCCGTTCACGCTTTTGCTGACAGCGCTGATCATGCGCAAGCTGGCAGTGTTTTACTACTCAAATCCTTCAAGACGACGCAAGGCCGTACTGATCTGGTCTAATACCGCCTGCGCTGACCTGGTAGAGTCACTGCGCAACACCCCTCTGGCTGCGATAGATTTCGTCGGATTCTTTGATAATCGCAATGAATCACGCCCACCCAGCAACCTGGAAAGACTGGGCGACCTGAGTGACGCGGCAGAATGGATAGTCGATGCCGAGACCGGCCATGTGAATGTTGACGTGGTCTTCATAGGCCTGAACACCAAGGAACCGCCAGAACTGGCAGAAATCATTGCGATTCTGGAAGACAGCACGGCATCCACGTACTTTGTGCCTGAATCGCTGATCTTTGGTATGCCGGGCATACAATTACGCGAACTGGCAGGCCGCCCCGTGCTAGCATCGACAGAAACACCTTTCATTGGCCTGGCAGCCCTGCCCAAACGCATGCTAGACTTGTTCGGCTCTTTCTTTGGCCTGATTGCGCTGTCGCCTATATTGTTGCTGATCGCGATAGGCGTGAAGCTCAGCTCACCTGGTGCTGTACTTTTCAAACAGGTCAGGTATGGCATCGCTGGCAGGCCTATCAACGTCTATAAATTCCGCAGCATGCGGCAGAGTAATCCCAATGAGCGCGTGGTCCAGGCGACGGTTGGCGATCCTCGCGTTACCAAGTTTGGCGGTTTCTTGCGCCGCTCTTCGCTAGATGAGTTGCCGCAACTTTTCAATGTACTCAAAGGTGAAATGAGCCTGGTTGGCCCCCGTCCTCATGCCGTTGAACATAATGAGTTGTACCGCAAGCTGGTCAGCGGCTATATGTTCCGCCACAAGATCAAACCTGGCATTACCGGCTGGGCGCAGGTCAATGGTTTGCGCGGCGAGACCGAGACGCTGGAAAAAATGGAAGAACGTATTGAATATGATCTTTACTATATCCAGCACTGGTCAGTCTGGCTGGACATCGTGATTATCTGGCGCACCATCAAGGTTGTACTTGGCGATAAAAACGCTTATTGAATACAAGCTTATTAATTCAGCTTATTGCGACAAGCTTATTAATGCAGACTTACTTGCCAGCCCGGCGCGATTTACGCAAGTGTTGCCCCAGACTGGAGGCTTTCAATTTTTGCTTGCCATGATAGAGTCCGGCTTGCACCCTGCTCAAAATAGCAGGTGAGCTAACCGCCCCTTCACACAATTGATTTGCACCCGTGGCAAAACGCAGTTTGTATGGCTGATCACCCCGGCCCAAATCTATCGTAGTGATACCTGTTTGCGCGGCATGTCTGGCGCATTGCGCCAGCAAGATCAAACCTGGTGAATGCTCGGCAAAGTCTGTGTGATACCAGGGGAACCAGTAATGCATTACCTTGCCAGAACGCATACCAAAATGTGCCGCGATCAAAGTATCGCCCGCGTACAGCGTCGATAACATGCCAGCAAAATCAGGCGCATTTGCGGCCCTGATTTCATCCATGACCTGCCTGACCCAATCCAGCCTGAAAATATCATGTTCAGCCCCGACTGTGCGCTGGAACTGATCGCGCTTGCCAGCGATCAAAGCGGCAAAATCAGTGTCGCTGCTACTTTGCAACTCAAAACGCAATTCACCAAACTTTTTGCTGAGCTTGCGTTCATTGGTAGCGACTTTTTTTAAGAGCGAGGCGTCGCGCATTTCTGTCAGGCGCTGCGCATATACATCAAAGCCACCAGTCAAATCCAGGATATGCGACTGACTATGTGTCCACGCATACTGGCTGAACTTGCCCAAACCAGATGGCATATGGTTAAAGGAAAAATAACGGCACCGCATGGCACGCAAGGCATCAGCAATGTGCAAATCCAGAGATGCCTCACACACTGGCCCCTGATAATCTGCCAGAAAATCACCGATGGAAACAGCGCGAAAGCTGCTCAAGGAATGAAAAGGCCATATGGCAACGATACGGCCAGCATCTTCCACTACCAGAATGCTGGCATCGCCCCTGGCATTAGCGATAATGGTGGTGAAAGCCGGGAAATAATATGGACTTTCGAAAATAGGGTTTTGACTACGAGAGTTTTGACTGCGCAACTCCGCCCAGCGCGCCATTAAAGGCGCGTCGAGTTCTTTTGCACTGATCAAACGGAATTTCATTTAGCCTTGCCCCGCCGGATAAAAATAAGTCTGCAAGCTCTGTTGTAAACCATTTTCTATACTTTGATCAACCAGGCTCGATAATTGGCTCTCCCGTGTTGAATCAAATACAAACAGGCGATAAATATCTGACAGGCGCAAGCTCACAGGGTTGACCAGCATGATCCACAATTCGGCCCCTGCTTCGTTCTTGCGTAACCAAAAGCGACTACGTGAAGCCGTGGTTTCTACCTTCACTCTGGCAACCCAGCCAGCTTCGGCCATATTTTCCAGCAAACCCTCAATTTCATCTATACCCAATCTAGTCTCGGTACGTATGGTGTTGACGCTGACAGCTGCAGTAGCGTCGGCCAGACGGGCATCGACCAACACTTGCAAGATACTGACCGCGTCTTCAAAAGCACTGCCTGGTGTGGGCACATGCCACCAACGCTCGAATTTCACAACCGGCAAAGCGGCAGCGATGACCGCGCCAATCAGGATGATCAACCAGGACACATAAATCCAGACCAAAAATAAAGGTACGGCTGCCAGAGCACCATACACGATGGTATAGGTAGGAAACTGAATCACAAAGCTGGCGAATATGCGTTTGGCAATTTCAAATGCCAGCGCTGCAAACAGGCCACCCCAGACCGCATCACGCCACTCAACCGCACGGTTAGGCACGATCAGATACAGCAAGGTAAATGCACCTGTCGTGAATGCAATTGAAGTCAGGGTATAAAATACCGCACCCAAAAACGGCACAGCCCCCACTACACCACTGGTGGCAGTGAACAAGTAAGACGTGCTGGAGATGGAAACACCCACCAGCAAAGGCCCCAGAGTAACGATCGCCCAATACACCAACAGCCTTTGCAAAGCCGGGCGCGGGCGCTTGACTTGCCAGATCTGGTTGAATGACTTGTCTATCATTGCCATAGTCGTAATGGCAGTCACCATCAAGGCGACGCCACTGATGGCAGAAACGCGGGTCGCCTTGGTGGCAAACTGCGTCAGATAACCCAAAATCGTATTGGAAATCCCCTTGGGCATCAGACTTTGAATAAAATACGCTTCCAGCGAAGTGCGGAAGGTATTAAATAGCGGGAAAGCTGTAAAAATGGCAAATGCCACAGTCAGGATAGGTACCAGGGCCAGTACCGTGGTAAAAGTCAGGCTACCGGCAACCTGTGGCAAACGACCTTCCTGCAGGCGCTGCAGGGCAAATTTGAAGAGATTGAGTATTTGTTTCCACGACAGACCACGCATAGTTTTTGTAGCTAGAGATATAAATGCCTCGATTTTAACGAGAGACCAGGAAAAAAGACTTCTATAATACAAGCATGACTACACAAGAACTCACGATTTTAGTTTTATTTTACTCACGGCATGGCAATACCAGAAAAATGGCAGAATTTATTGCCCAGGGTATAGAAAGCGTGCCGGGCTGCAATGCCCGCCTGCGTACCGTGCCAGCCGTTTCCACGGTAGCAGAAGCAACCGCCTCTGACGTGCCAGCAGATGGCGCACCCTATGTGGAATTGTCTGACCTCAAAGAATGCGCCGGGCTCGCCATGGGTTCCCCCACCCGCTTTGGCAATATGGCGGCAGCCCTGAAGTATTTTCTCGATGGCACTGCCGCCGACTGGCTGTCTGGCACCCTGACGGGCAAACCGGCCTGCGTATTCACCTCCACCGGCAGCATGCACGGCGGCCAGGAATCAACTTTACTCAGCATGATGCTGCCACTGATGCATCACGGCATGCTGATGCTGGGCCTGCCCTATAGCCATGCAGAACTGATGACAACTTCAACCGGCGGCAGCCCTTATGGTGCCACCCATTGGGCAGGCCAGGACGGTGCACAAGTTATTTCAGAAGACAGCCGCAAACTGGCAATCGCCCTGGGCAAACGCCTGGCAGAAGTCAGTAAAAAATTACAGGCTGCAGCATGAGCACGGCAACACCAGAGAAAAAATATTACCTGCTCGCTTCAGCCAGCTTGATTGCCTTGCTGCTGCTCTGCATCAGTTGGGAATGGTTTCTTGCTCCGCTGCGCCCGGGTGGGTCATGGATGGTACTCAAAACCCTGCCCTTGCTCATACCACTGCGCGGCGTACTGAAGCGTGACAATTACACCATGCAATGGTCGTCGATGCTGATCTGGCTGTACTTCACCGAGGGCATAGTCAGGGCCTACAGTGACCGTAGCCCCCTGTCTGTAGCACTGGCTTTGGCTGAAGTTGGCTTGTCCATCTTATTTTTTATTGCAGTCATCCTGTATTTACGTCCTTTGAAAAAAGCTGCGAAAGCTCTGGCAAAAGTGAATGCAGCAAATGTAGCAAAGGCAGCAGAACAGTGACCCCGGCAAGCGAAGGCGATATCATGCACGTTGAATTTCTTGCTGATTGCATCAAGATTCTGGGCCATGATTTCGTCATCACGGCTGCGTCAGAACAATACCCGTATTTGATGGACTGGCGCCAGCGCTATCTCGGCAAGGCACTGGCAGTGCTGCTACCAAAGTCTGCCGATGAAGTGGCAAGCCTGGTGCGGCTGTGCGCAACACATAAAATCGCCTGCGTACCACAGGGCGGCAATACTGGCCTGGTATTGGGCAGCATACCTGATCAGAGAGGCCAGGCTGCAGTCATCTCCTTGAAACGCATGAATCGCGTATTGGCTATTGATGTAGCCAACAACACCATCACCGTCGAAGCTGGTTGTTTGCTGGCGCAGGTACAGGCTGCGGCGAGCGAAGAGCAAAGATTATTTCCCCTGTCACTGGCCTCAGAAGGCAGTTGCACCATAGGCGGCAATCTCTCGACCAATGCAGGCGGCACCGCAGTTCTACGCTATGGCAATACCAGGGAATTATGCCTGGGGCTGGAAGTCGTCACTGCCCAGGGCGATATCTGGGATGGCTTGCGTGGCCTGCGCAAGGATAATACGGGTTACGATTTACGCGACCTGTTTATAGGCGCCGAAGGTACGCTGGGCATTATCACGGCCGCCGTGCTGAAATTATTCCCGCAACCACGGGCGCAGATTACCGCATTCGCAGCACTTGATAGTGCGGATGCTGCCCTGGACCTGCTCAAGCAATGTCAACACGCCCTGGGACCAACCCTGACTGCATTTGAATTGATCTCTGACTTCAGCCTGCAACTGGTGCTTAAACATTTCCCGCAACTGCAGAATCCATTCGGGCGCAGCCATCCTCGCAGTTATCCTCGCAGTTATCCTTATTATGCATTGGTGGAAATGTCTGACCACGAATCAGAAAGCCACGCAATTACCCTCATCGAGCAAGTGCTGGAGCAAGCAATCAATGATGGTCACGCCGCCGATGCCGTCTGCGCAAACTCGGTCAGCCAATCAAGATCTTTATGGAAATTGCGCGAGCATATTTCTGAAGCACAGGCCAGGGAGGGCAAGAATATCAAGCACGATATTTCCATCCCGGTGTCGCAAATCCCCCGCTTCATACACATCACGGATGCAGAATTAACAGCTGCATTTCCGGGTTGCCAGATCGTCTGCTTTGGTCATATGGGGGATGGTAATCTGCACTACAATGTCTCAGCGCCTGCTGGTAGCAGCGATGTGGCATTCATCCTGCAACAAGCCGATATCAACCGCATAGTTCATGACCAAGTGCATCAGTTCAAAGGATCGATTTCTGCCGAGCACGGGCTGGGAATGTTGAAGCGCGATGAGATCAGACTGTATAAATCCGCGTTGGAATTAAGCATGATGCGCGCCATCAAAATGGCGCTGGATCCGCAGAATATTATGAACCCAGGCAAGGTCTTGTAAACCGCCTCAATGCATTTATCGCACGAACTGCATTGAGGCTGGGATAAATTTCAGTTCGCCTTCAGTTCGTCAGTTGTCTCGGCGTATAGCGGCGCGCCTGTGGGCCAGCCACTTCAGTTGCCTGCATATTGGATGGTAACTGGAACACGCTGACTGCGCGCGTCAATTCCACTGCCTGCTCTTCCATACTCTCTGCCGCCGCTGCCGCTTGCTCAACCAGAGCTGCATTCTGTTGCGTCATTTCATCCATTTGCGTGATCGCCAGGTTCACCTGTTCTATACCTGAACTTTGTTCCTGGCTGGCCGCGGTAATTTCGCTCATGATGTCGGCCACATGCTGCACGCTGGTGACAATCTCATCCATGGTCTTGCCTGCCTCATCGACGAGCTTACTACCCTGATCAACTTTATCGACTGAGTCGCTGATGAGGGATTTGATTTCCTTCGCTGCACTGGCACTGCGTTGTGCGAGATTACGCACTTCTGCCGCAACCACGGCAAAACCACGACCTTGCTCACCTGCCCTGGCGGCTTCTACCGCAGCATTCAAGGCAAGGATATTGGTCTGGAAGGCGATGCCATCGATGACGCCGATGATATCGACGATCTTGCGGGAACTCTCTTTGATCGAGCCCATGGTATTGACGACTTGCCCTACGACTTCACCACCTTTGACCGCTACGCTGGAAGCAGAAACCACAAGCTGATTGGCCTGACGGGCATTGTCGGCATTTTGCCTGACCGTGCTGGTCAGTTCTTCCATCGAGCTCGCTGTTTCTTCCAGTGAGCTGGCCTGTGATTCTGTGCGGCTTGAGAGGTCGGCATTGCCTGAGGCTATCTCTTGCGAGGCTACGGTAATGGTCTCTGTACCCGTCTTGATTTTGGAAATCGTAGTCAAGAGATTTTCCTGCATCATTTGCAGGGAATGCAGCAGGTCACCTATTTCATCCGTGCCACTTGCTTCTACATGCTGAGTCAAATCGCCATTGGCAATCTGGTCAGCGATAATGGCAGAGCGTTTGATCGGGCCAGCAATGGTTCTTGCAATCAGCCATGCTGCAACAGAGCCTATGACTATCGTCAAAATACCAATGATCAACATACCCAGCCGGGCATTTTTGTAGTTGGTCAGCGACTCATCATAAGCAGCCTTCATCGCCTTGTGCTGCTGGCTGGCCAGCTCTGACAGCGCCTGCATCCATTTTTCATTTGGTGCATTAAATTCTGTTTGCAATACAGATGCTGCGTCGAAATAATTTCCTTCAGCAACCAGTGCTTTGATTTTGTTGGCAATCGCCAGCACCTGCCGTTTTTGATCAAGAGAATTTTGCAGGGTATCTTTACCCTCTTTATCATCTATCAATTTTTTTGCTGCAGTTTCAGAGGCGTCATAGCCTTCCAGTATCTTGGCCAGTCTTTTGGTTTCGCGTTCGGCCTCTGCCATGTCACTGGGAGCAGTCATTTTGCGCAGCACCAGCGCCAGAGCACGCCCCTGCTCACGCATATCAGTCGCGGCATCAAGACTGGCGACCTTGGTATTGAAAATATAATCGGTGGAAGCCTGTAACTGACTCAGACGGAACAAGCCAAGAACGAGCAAGCCGCAAGACAGCAAGATGACCAGTCCAAAACCCAGAGCCAGGCGACCGCTAATCTTCAAACGTGACAATTGATTCATACATTTTCCTGAGTATCCGCAAAAGACGGAGGGTGAATATCAGATTAACAAGAGAAGAGCTGAGAGTACTTCCCAATTTTTCCACGCACTCTGATTTTTATATTTTCAACACGCAAAACTTCAGAAAAAACCTGCTTCAACATGCACTCGTAATAGCAATTTGAATAGGCCTGCCAACAAGAATTAAGATCAAATTCCCTGAGCAACAAGTGGTACTACTTGCTTAGAGTATAGCCTGAAAAAAAGGCGGCACACATGCGTCAATGATGACGAATTGCAACATCGACTCAAAATCACAACGCCTTTTTGCATACTCATTGTTCACTCAGGCATTTATGCACGCGGTAAAAACAATTCACAGCTTCAGATGAAAATTTATTTTCTATGGAGCAGGTGTAGCTGCTTTGAATGACACCGTCTGCATGACCTGACCATCATCAAAACACAAGCTGCGTTCTGGCCATTGCAATGCCGCCAGCTTGCAATCTGACTCAGGAAAATCTTTATTTTTTCTCGCAGACCAGCGTCCACCCACAGAAAAGTCAACGCAAAACACATTACCGGCTACACCATGCCATGCAAGCGGCGATGTATTCTCAAACAGGTCTTCGCCTCCCTTGCCAACATGGGCACGGTCAAACGCATTGAAGCGGCGCCAATAATGACCAACCACCACAGGTAGCTGATCGGTGTATTCATTCCACCATTGCTCACGCCCGACAAAACGCCATTTGCCACCGGAATAAAAAGCTTCATGCCATTTACTTTCTACTCCCGATGTCAACACTCTCAATGGATTATGCATTTGCATCAGCACATCGTATGCGGCATGAGCGTGCATGAAGGGTGGCAGATGATCCGGGTTTTCCAGGCCAGGACTGTGTGCAGCCAGTTCAGCCTGCATTTGCGCAGCAAATTCCTGCGCCAACTGCCGCGTGTCGGCGTCCAGGCGGCGGTCATTCTCCATCACGCTGCCCAGAGCAAGATGACGTATTTCTTCTATATGTTCAGCAATCCATGCCGCATGCACCACCCGCAGATCTTCGCGCTCAAGTGCGACAGGCAGAGACGCTAAAAAATTTAGGGTATCTGCTTTCTTTGCAGCATCCAGCCTTTTGAAAGGCGCGTACTTGGGTTCATCCCTGACTGCTCTCTCATCAAAAAACCAGCCAGCACCATCTTTGGCACTACCGCGCAAAAGATTCATTTCATGATTGCCCAATACCGCCACGGCCCTACCCTTCTTGACCAGGCGCTCAAGCAATGCCAGCACGGCGGGGCTGTCTGGCCCACGATCGCAAAAATCCCCGACAAACACCAGGGTACGCCCCTGCTTGTGCCGGCCATCGGCATCATAAGCAAGATGGCGCATCAAGTTACATAGGGCATCATATTCACCATGGATATCGCCAATAATATCCAGCGGGCCAGATGGCAGTTGTTGAATCAGACTCATCATTTTCCTTTTATTCTGTTACCACGCTACAGCTTTCCAGATGGCATCAAAGTGACTACATATTTTACGAACAGCATCAAGTTGCAGCACCAGCAATGACTAACATCGGATCAATTTGATCTCATATTAAATCAAATTGAATAATAGCATCAAATTGATTCGATGTTAAAATATTCCATAAAATTGACCAACCGATTAACATCATGCATCTGCACACCCTGCCCGCCGCCCAGCGCGAACGTCTCGCATTTATAGAGTTTCGCCTGTGGTTTCTTGGCACCGTCACCCGCAAAGAAGTCATGGACCGCTTTGATATAGCCTCAGCGGCTGGCACACGCGACCTGGTTTTGTACCGGGAACTGGCACCCGGCAATGTGCAGTATGAAGGAAAAATGTATCACTATCAGCAGAGCTTCCAGCCGCTGTTTCAACATCAGCCAGACAGGGTATTGTCAGCACTGTGCTCAGGATTTGGAGATGGCGAGCGCGGCACTGGCGCATCATTGTTGGCACACGACATCCCCAAGCGCTTGAATCAACCAGCATTGCAGGACCTGGCCAAAGTAACCCGCGCCATTCGTGGCGAATATCCACTCAGACTAACCTATCACTCCATGAAAACCGGCCCATCGCAGCGGGAAATTGTCCCATTGGCGCTGGTGGATTCCGGCCTGCGTTGGCATGTAAGAGCCTATGACAGAAGCAAACGAGAATTCCGCGACCTGGTACTGACGCGCATGGATAACATCACAGATATTAAGCCAGGCGATAAAAGTCACGTGCTGCAAGAACACGAACAACTCGCTGCCGATGAACAATGGCAACGCATAGTCCATATCGAATTACAGCCCCATCCCTCGCACCCATATCCAGAATCCATCATGCGCGATTATGGGATGAAAAATGGCAAGCTCGAAGTCAAATTACGCGCAGCCATCGCCGGCTATGTCCTGCGCCAGTGGCAAGTCGATTGCTCACCAGATGGCAAACTTGACGGCAGCAACGCCAGATTGAGGCTGGCCGATCTGAGCGTGCTTGATGAGGTAAGTAATGCGGTACTGGCACCGGGGTATCAGAAAATGAATATCTAGAAGATATGCGATCCCAAGCCTTCTGCGATTTCATCACCAGCATTCAATTTTAGAATCTCAGGCAAAAAAACAAAAAGCCCCTGAAACAAATTCAGGGGCTTTTGTCGAATCTCTTGGCCTGTCCAGCACGAATCGAACGTGCGACCCCGAGCTTAGAAGGCTCGAAAAAATAGCATTTCTTTCCGTTGATTAACAATCAAAAAAATATAAATATCCTTTAAAAACAATACACTACTGATTTTCAAGTGCTGCATTGCATTGATTAATGTTGATTGATATACTCCAAACAGGGTTACATGGTGGTTACATGGAATGAACTGATGGAGTATAGAGACAATGGCTAAGATTAATTTCACGGCTGGCAGAGTCAAGGCTTTCAAGTGCGAAGCTGGCAAAAGCCAGTGCTTCCTTTGGGATACCACGGCGCACGGCCTAGGCTTGCGGGTAACAGCAAAGAACGCCAGAACATACATCTTTCAGGCAAAACTCAATGGCGAGACCATACGCATGTCTATAGGCTCACCAAGTGCATGGACAATTGACGACGCCCAAGCAGAAGCCCGACGCCTGCAAGTATTGGTAGAGAGCGGGAAAGACCCGCGTCAAGTCAAAGCAGATGAACTGGCAGAAGCAAACGCCAGGAAAGAAGCCAAAACAGCCAAAGAGCAGGCCGCGATAATTCAGCAAAGGCGCGAATTGGTCACTCTGGCCGATGTCTGGCCCGCCTACTTGGAAAACCGCAAGCCCCACTGGGGTGATGGTCACTATGAAAATCACATTAAGCTTGCCGCCGCAGGGGGCGTAAAGCACAAACGCGGTAATGGCGTCACAGTTGCCGCCCCACTCGCTGCCCTCATGCCCATGCGCCTGATTGACTTAACCAGCGCCAATATCGCCGCATGGCTCACTAAGGAAACCCTAAGCCGTCCGACCAATGCAGCGCAAAGCTTCAGGATTTTAAGGGCTTTCATAGGCTGGGCGGCAACTATGCCAGCATACAAAGACATGGTTTCAATGGACGCCTGCAAATCACACGACGTTAAAGAAGCGACCCCAAAGAATAAAAGCAAAAGCGATACCCTACAACGCGAGCAATTAGCATTATGGTTTGAAGCTGTCGGGAAAATAGGCAATCCAGTCATCAGCGCATACCTGCAAGCCTTACTCATTACGGGGGCACGTAGGCGCGAATTAAGCTCTCTGCGCTGGGAAGATGTAGATTTGCAATGGAATAGCCTGACAATCCGGGATAAGGTTGAAGGCGAACGCACCATTCCACTAACGCCCTACGTCTCGCAATTACTCAACGCCCTGCCCCGGCGCAATGGTTGGGTATTTTCCAGCCCTGCCGCAGCAGATGGCAAATTGACCGAGCCAAGAATTGCACACACCAAAGCCCTAAAACTGGCGGGTTTGCCACATGTATCATTGCATGGTCTGCGCCGTTCGTTTGGCACTTTATGCGAATGGGTAGAATGCCCTGTAGGCGTGTCAGCGCAAATCATGGGACACAAACCCAGCGCCACCGCTGAAAAACATTACCGTATCCGTCCACTTGACCTGCTGCGCATGTGGCACACTAAAATAGAATCTTGGTTGTTAGAGCAAGCCCAAATCGATTTTATGCCAATACAGCCTGGGCTAAAAATGGTTACCAATTCATAATAGCCCAAATCAATCAGCTCGAAATAGGTGCAACAAACTGCAACGAGCTCAGCGAAGCTATCAGACTCTGGGAGTAAGAAAATGCCAACACCGAAACAAGTACCTTTTTTGACAATCGAAGAAGGCAAGTTTATTAGATATTCGGAGCTCGCGGGTCTGATTGCAAAAGCATTGCATCCAGACGACAGTCAACTAATGGAATATGGTGCTGCGAGAATAAATCTCAAAAACGAACTACGACAGTTAGTTCTAGCTCGCAAGCTCATTGTTAGAAATGAGTCTGGTCTGCAAGAGCAAACACTTCTTGTGGGCGATGCTTTAAATCAAAGCGTGCTCATGGAACATGATTTATTTTCGCTTCTCAAAGAAAAAGGCATTGAACTTAGGAAAATCCCTTATGGAAGTGGCCCGCAATTTTGGACTATTGAGAATGCAGCAAGCGAGATAGCCTCCCAGCAAAATTGGCATCAAGGTGCTCGGGATTCCCTCAAGGCACAAATGTTAGCTGCAGCCAAGAGTTTAAAACTCACAACCCGCGACCCACACACAAACATACAAACTCAAAGTGCTGCCATCCGAGATTTTTATGAGCTTGTGACAATAGCCGACGTAAATGCGTGGCTTGCAATTGAAGGGGCTTCTTATCGATGGAACATTGTTATTACAGACATCGATGATAAACGCGACTCTACTCCTAACAAGTCACGGTCGAAACAGCCATTCTTGCCGAATATATCTTTACTAACAACGATATCACCTTATTTCGAATCGAAATATTCCGAATTAACTGAATACTTGCGAGCGCACGTAGATGCCGCTTTCTATCCATGCCCTGAGTACTGGGACACCTATACAAGAAAGCAACGTGAGGCTCAAATAAACGATTACGACCTTCAATACAATCCATTTCGCCAAGTTGAAAATAAAGCAGTTTGGTGGAGCGTTTCTATGGATGCCTCAATCTGGTGGAATATCGATTCAATTACACCGTTGCATGCAGCAATGCTTCTTGCAAGACTTAACCCCAATAAAGAAACCGAAGAAAATGCCCATCAGACTTCTAGCGATGAGATGGGGCCAGAAGATTTCAAACGGCTAAAAAATGCCTTTGATGGGTCTCTCATTAAGACAAAAACACTCAAAGAATGGATAGCGTATGCAAGAAAGCTAGACCTAAAATTTCATTCATGGATTTTGGACTGGGAAGTATGGTTAGAGGAAAAGGAAAGGCTGCAATCATCTACCATTAATGTGAACGTGGTGCAGAATAGCAGCTCCCTGCCAGGAATAACCAAGCAGCAAGTAATTACAGCCTTTGCCAGTCTTCATTATTCGGCAGAGCAATGGGGCAAATATCTTGCATCGCCACCCAAATGGCTCGCAGAGTGCAGAATTACAAGAGGCTCAAAATCGGTACGTAAACAAGTTTCAATGTGGAATCCCGTGGAAATAGCAATAGCACTATCAGATAGCCCGCGCAATATTTCCATCAGGAAATTGGATTCTGTCTTTAACAGCAATAATTCCCTAAAGAAATGGCAAGAAGACTGGGTAGAAAAATCTGAGAACTTCCGTTGAATAATGAAGCGACATACCGCCCCAACATACAGCGAACATACTGGCCAAGTCTCCGCAAACCCTTGCCATCATTGAGTTTGACATACTGCTGCCAGTAAAAAAAAATGGCAGTATCAAATCATCAAACCTTCATTAATCAACACGAAGGAAAGATGATGCAATCATTTGATAAATTGCGCCACTCAATCAACACAGCGCAAGCAGCAAAAGCTCTAAATCGCGCACCCCAAACGCTTAGAAAATGGGCTTGTTTGGAAAATGGCCCGATTCGCCCCGTTCGCATCAACGGGCGGCTTGCTTGGCATCTAGACGAGATTGCCGCGCTACTTAACGGGGGCAAATAATGAAAAACGCCCCCACCACAAAAAGCAATGAGAGCGCCCCAGACAAGCGCAATTATACGCCCGGAATACTGCCAAAGAAAACCAATACCGTCACGTCTGGCGTGCTTGCCTATCTGCTTGAAAACCAGAGCCCTACAGGTATGGAAGCCGTGTTCAAAATGAGCACTACTAGGCTTGCAGCAGTAATCCATTATCTCGGCAAAAAATATGCATGGAGTATTGAGCGAGACGACAAAGCCACGGGCACAAATGACGGGCGCATTTCATGGATAACCGTCTATTGGCTACCACAATTGACAATATCAACCGCATTCGCCCAAGGTGCGCGAGTTTGGATTGAGCGAGTAAAAACGTCGCGGGCAAAGCAGCGAAAAACTTCTGGCAAATGCAAGCGACTGGCAAATAGTTTGAATGCCAGCCGTCACCGAGTAAACGACCCGCGCCAAGGTTCCTTTTGGGAGGAAAAGTGATTTATAGCCATTTCCTCAGAATAAAAGGACTCAGCGCAAAGACAACAGATTCAAGGACTCAAGCAGCAGTTATACCGCGTGTGATGGGACATAACCTGCGCGAACAGGTCGCGAAAATGGGCGTCCGTGCTGATAGCCATATCGATGCTACACGCAGTAAAGACAATATTGTGCTTAGAGGTGGGTGCACCTCTGACGATGTTGCATCAGCAGTTAATGCCTTGATGAAAGGCGTCATAGTTTCGAAATGGCGAACAGACACGATTGGCGCGATAGAGTTGATTTTTAGCCTGCCCAGCACTGCAAAAATCAATCATCTCGACTATTTCAGCGCATCAGTTAAGTGGGCCGAAAGTTTCTTTAATGTGCCAATTGTCAGCGCCGTAATTCACTTGGACGAAGACACACCCCATTGCCATGTAATTCTAGTCCCCATTGTGAATGGTAAATTATGCGGCAGCCAGGTCATGGGCAATAAAAGGCGCATGGTGGCAATGCAAGAGGATTACCATAGCTCAGTGGGTAAGCAATACGGATTAGCCCGCCCAACGCCTAAAACGCGGTATGGCGCGGCTATCAAGCAAGAGTGTACAGAATTAGCATTCAAGGCGTTGGAACCCATCTGCGGGCTGACTGACGACGTTCTGCTATTCTTCATTAAAGGTTGCATGGACAATCCTGAGGCGCTCATGCAAAAACTTGGTTTAGAAATGCCAACGTCCAAGCCAAAGACCACATTTGCCGCAATCATGACAAAACCATGCAAGCCAGAAAAACAGGTTCGCAGCAAGTACGCAGCAAAACCCTACCCTGATAACTACGGAGAAAATTCCGACCACAGCAAACCCGAAGTAGCAGACACGGCGATTTTGAACGACAAAGAAAAACCTATAGAAGTTGAAAGCGCAATTCCTATAGTAGTTGAATCCGACCTCATAAAACCTCATGAAAAAAATCAACCTCTATCCTGTGTAGGAGTTCAACCACATGCTCATTTAATTGCTCACTTGCCCGACACTGTGCCGGACGATTACACGCGAATACGAGAAACAGACATTCCAGCGAATGAATGGGATTGCGAGCGCGGAGAGTACACCAAGGAAACCCCAAGGGTAAGCAGAAAAGAACAAGTGTTTACTTCAGTCCATAAAGCACTTTCAATGCGCAAAAGGAATTGACCATGACGACTACAAATGCAGAACGCCTGCGCACCTACAAGGCGAAGATGAAAGAGGCAGGCTTTAAACGCCTGTCCATTTATGTGCATCCTGATTTAGTTGCCCTCATCAGGCAAGAAAAGAAGCCCTGCGAATGTGGCGGCAGAACATTGGAGCGTCTATTGCTGGGCGCAGCGTTGAAGCGCCCTAAGCATCGTTAGCCAGAAATAACCGACCGATACGCGCGCGCGTGAGGGTGGAAATACGTCTGACAATATGCGCACCAATGCTAAGTTTTATTAAGGTTTGGATGCTAGGCATTGTTAAGTTTAGTCTCTATACAACCAACCTGATGCAAGACAGTTTTTTACTTTGAGGTTTATTTCTTTAGTAGTTTAGACCAAACCTTTAAAGCAACCAAAACACGCTCTGGATACTCCGCACCTCTTATCGGTGACGTAAAGTGTTTCAAAGCGATGAATATATCCCCATAATTTATATCTATTTGATGACGCAATAGAAGGCAACCGACGCGAACGTTATAGGGTAAGGAAGAAATCGACGGATATGGCTCCTCAACAAATTGCTTAACTTGCTCATCTCGCAGAGCAAGAAGACCATTCCCATATTGAGAAGAAAAATCGACTTTGAACAAGGTCGCCTCTTCAACAATCGCAAAAATTAGCTCCGGCTCAATCCCAGCCCTATAAGACTCATAGAAAATCGTACGCGCTATTGCTTCGGCATGAAATCTATCGCCGACAAATTGATTAATGCGGGATGTTGCTGCCTGCAAAAGACGCTTGCTAACGGCATTCTTTAACTGATAGTCGCTTAGCATCGCAACTTCCGGCTTTGAAATTAAAAGTGACCAAGAATCAGTCAGAAACTCGCCACCCGGTTTTGCAGTCAATGTCAATGACCCGCAAGTTCCTACATTAGTCGCGGCACAGAGAAAAATTCCTAAAACGGTCGAAATCAAAGTTTTCATGGTCAGTAGAAAAATCTTTGTTTAAAGAACAGCAAAACAGGTTACTACGAAACCCTTTGCAAATACTTACGTCGAAAAAGAATTAATTACTGAATATTTCTCAAATCGGGTTACACAGCGGTTACATGGGAGTAGAAATGAAAAAGCCCGGAATTTGAATCCGGGCTAAGTACTTGAATCTATTGGCCTGCCCAGTAGGAATCGAACCTACGACCCCGAGCTTAGAAGGCTCGTGCTCTATCCAACTGAGCTATGGACAGTCTTGTTGATAGCTAGCAAAACAGATGTTTGCGAGCCCAAAAACTGAAGGCTGAATAGTACATGGTATCGCTCTCACTTTCAAGAATGAAACCACTGCTAACAGCTAATTTACTTAGATTGCAGGTGGAATGCAATCTGCCAGGCGGCGCGCGCTGGTGGAGGCGAGTTCGGCATCCTCTGCTTCTACCATCACACGCACCAAAGGCTCGGTGCCGGATGCGCGTATCAATACCCTGCCCCGGTCTGCAAGTTCGGCTTCGACCTTTTGCTTTTCTGCAACCAGCTTTTCATTTTTTTGCCAGTCGAAACCGGCTGGCACTTTGATGTTCAATAAGGTTTGCGGAAACAGTTGCAAATCATCGAAGCAGGCATCAAGGCTCTTGCCGTTGCGCCTCAGAGCCGACAATACCTGCAGGGCCGAGACGATGCCGTCGCCGGTAGTATGTTTATCCAGGCACAGGAGATGACCAGAACCTTCACCGCCTAGCAACCAGCCACGTTCCTGCATTTGCTCCAACACGTAACGGTCGCCGACTTTGGCACGGGCGAAACCCACACCGAGTTTTTTAAACGCAACTTCAACTGCCATGTTCGTCATCAAGGTGCCGACCACGCCCTCAATCTTGCCTATCGCCATGCGGTCCAGCACCATCAGGTACAAGAGCTGGTCACCGTTATAAATCTTGCCGTGTTTATCTACCATCAGGAGGCGGTCAGCATCGCCATCTAGGGCGATACCCAGATCAGCATGATTGGCGCGCACTGCCAGTGACAAGGCATCTGGTGAAGTAGCGCCAACCTTGTCATTGATATTCAAGCCATTCGGTTGATTACCTATGGCGATAACGTCTGCACCCAGTTCATGGAAAACATGCGGGGCGATGTCATAAGCTGCACCATGAGCGCAATCGATAACGATCTTCAGGCCACGTAAATCCAGCTCTGCCGGGAAGGTGCTTTTACAGAATTCTATATAGCGACCATTCGCATCACTCAGACGACGGGCTTTACCAAGTTTCTCAGAGCTCACGCATTGCATGGGGCGTTCGAGCTCAGCTTCGATAGCCAGTTCAACTTCATCAGCCAGCTTGTTGCCGTTGGCCGAGAAAAATTTGATGCCATTGTCATCAAACGGATTATGCGAAGCCGAGATAACGACACCTGCCGACAAACGCAATGCCCGCGTCAGGTAAGCTACTGCGGGTGTTGGTGCCGGGCCAGACAGCATGACATCGACACCTGCGGCGGCAAAGCCGGCCTCCAGCGACGCTTCCAGCAAATAACCTGAGATACGGGTGTCTTTGCCGATCAGGACTGTGGGGCGAGCATCGCCAGTGACATTGGCTTGCGCCAGCACTTTGCCTGCCGCATAGCCCAGGCGCATGACGAAATCAGGCGTGATCGGTGCGACACCCACTTTGCCACGTATGCCATCTGTACCAAAATATTTTCTGCTCATATTCTTCCTGCTCATCAAGGGGATAATGCATCCCAGATTTTGTATGCATCGACAGTTTCTGCAACGTCATGCACACGGATAATGTTTGCGCCCATCTGCTTTGCGAGCAGGGCTGCTGCGATACTGCCTGCCATGCGTTCAGGTGCTGCTCTGCCAGTCAAGCCACCGATCATGGATTTGCGGGATACCCCGACCAACACAGGCAAGCCCAGCTCTTGCTGGAATTGCGGCAAGTGCTTGAACATGGCTGTATTATGTTCCAGAGTTTTGCCAAAGCCAAAACCAGGATCAAGACAAATACGATTGGCTTCTATGCCAGCATCTGTCAATGCTGTCAGTCTATCGCGCAAAAATGTCTTCACGTCCTGATTGACGTCTATATATTCGGGACTGACTTGCATGTCTTCTGGCGTGTTCTGCATATGCATGACGCATAAGGCAGCTTCTGCATTTTGTACGGCGGCGATAGACTCAGGCGAACGGAAGCCCTGGATATCATTGATCATATCGACGCCCGCAATCAGCGCTTCGCGCATGACCTGAGGCTTGTAAGTGTCTATGGACAAGGGCTTGCCGCAGTCACGCAAGGCATAGATGACAGGCATAACGCGGCTCAACTCTTCATCCAGCGGTAAAGGAGCAGAGCCAGGGCGGCTTGATTCACCGCCGATATCGATGATATCAACACCGTCTTCTATCATCTGTTCAG
Organism: Undibacterium sp. TC4M20W; assembly: GCF_049340245.1. NCBI lineage: Bacteria > Pseudomonadati > Pseudomonadota > Betaproteobacteria > Burkholderiales > Oxalobacteraceae > Undibacterium > Undibacterium sp. TC4M20W. Next base: position 22,797 of record NZ_JBMPPI010000007.1, on the reverse strand, counting down.
CATGGGCAATGGCGCTTTCCAGGTTCAGGTATTTACCACCATCAGAAAAAGAGTCAGGCGTGATGTTGAGCACACCCATGACCAGGGTTCTGGACTGGGCTCCACTTAAGGGATAGCGGAAACGGCCACATTGGAAATATTTCATTTTTTAAAAAGACTAAGGGTGAGGAATAACCCCCACCCTTGTACAAGAAATTCAAAAATTAATTGTGTGTTTTTTGTACGTCAGCTCAGGCTGGCGCTGTCGCACTAGGAGATACGCCACCAGAAGACTTGTCGGATGGAGAGCGGTTAATCGCCTGACTTTGTTTTGGCGGACGTGGGTCAACACCATTCATGATGTCACTGACCTGATCTGCATCGATGGTTTCCCAATCCAGCAAGGCCTTGGTCATGATTTCAACTTTGTCACGATTCTCTTCCAAAAGTCTGCGTGCCAAAGCATATTGCGCATCCAGAATATTACGGATCTCAGCATCCACTTTCTGCTGCGTCACTTCGGAAATCGTTTTGGATGAACCACCAAAATAGCCATCATTCTGATTGTCTTCATACACCATCACGCCCATGCTGTCAGACATACCCCAACGTGTAACCATCGCCCTGGCGAGTTTGGTCGCATGAGAAAAGTCACTTTCCGCACCGGATGACATTTGACCAACGAAAATTTCTTCAGCGATACGGCCACCAAACAACATTGAAATTTTGTCGAGCATTTTATCTTTGTACAAGCTCACAGCATCATGTTCAGGCAAAGACAGAGTCACACCCAAAGCAGAGCCGCGTGGCATGATCGTCACTTTATGAACAGGATCAGACGTAGGCAGCAATTTTGCCACTACAGCATGACCAGACTCATGATAAGCCGTAGCTTTGCGCTCTTCCTCACGCATGACCATGGAGCGGCGCTCAGGACCCATGTAGATTTTGTCTTTGGCATCTTCAAAATCGATCATTTCGACCAAACGTTTATTGCGTCTTGCAGCAAACAAAGCTGATTCATTAACCAGATTAGCCAGGTCAGCACCAGAAAAACCAGGTGTACCACGTGCCAGGATGTCAGCTTTTACGTCAGCAGAAATAGGTACCTTGCGCATATGGACGTTAAGGATTTGCTCACGACCACGTACATCCGGCAAACTAACGGAAACCTGGCGGTCAAAACGACCTGGGCGCAGCAAAGCTTTATCCAGTACGTCAGCACGGTTAGTTGCAGCAATCACAATAACACCTGAGTTCGCTTCAAAACCATCCATCTCCACCAGCATCTGGTTCAGGGTCTGCTCACGCTCATCATTACCACCGCCCATACCAGCACCGCGATGGCGGCCAACAGCATCAATCTCATCGATAAAGATGATACAAGGTGAATGTTTTTTAGCATTCTCAAACATGTCGCGGACACGGGAAGCACCCACACCAACGAACATTTCAACGAAATCAGAACCGGAAATCGTGAAGAAAGGTACCTTTGCCTCACCTGCAATAGCGCGTGCCAGCAAAGTTTTACCAGTACCTGGAGGGCCAACCATCAACACGCCGCGCGGGATACGGCCACCAAGTTTCTGGAACTTGGTAGGATCACGCAGAAAATCAACGATTTCGCTGACTTCTTCTTTGGCTTCATCGCAACCGGCGACGTCAGCAAAGGTCACATTATTGTTGGTGTCGTCCAGCATTCTGGCCTTGGACTTGCCAAAAGAGAATGCCCCACCCTTGCCACCGCCCTGCATCTGGCGCATGAAGAATACCCAGACGCCGATCAGCAACAGCATCGGGAACCAGGAAATGAAGACTTGCGACAAGAAAGACTGCTCTTCAGGCTGTTTGACATCAAACTTTACGCCACTATCGACCAGATCGCGTATCAGGCCCTTGTCCAGCACAGTGATCTGGGACTTGACTTTTTTACCTTCAGAATTGGTCGCCACAATGGTACGGTTGGCTTCATCAATGGTCGCTTCCTTGATGTGCTTGGACCTGACCTCATCGAGGAATTCAGAATACGGAATTGGTGCAGCACTGGCGCCGACACCTTTCGTGCCAAACTCTTTAAACAGCATAAAGAGCACCAGGGCAACAACTACCCAGACGGCAGCTTTTGAAAACATATTATTCACGAGAACTCCTTGGAGGCAGGATGCGCCATTTGATACTGTAAACGTTCATTCTACCCCCATTGGGTAGAGCTTGCTAGCCAGCATATGTTGGCAATATTGATGATTATCAAGAGGTAAATTCAATTATTCGGGGTTTTTCAAGCCTTTTCCAAGCAAAAATATCTCGGAAGACTTGTCTTTGCTGGCTTTTGGCTTCTTGTTGATCACTGTTTTGAATTCATCTTTAAATAGTGTGAAAATATTGTTATAACTAGGCCCGTGGAAGCATTTCACCAATAAAGCACCGCCTGGTTTCAGATGTGCCTTAGAAAAAGTAACTGCCAATTCGATAATATATTCGACACGGGCAGAGTCAACGGTTGAGTTACCAGAAAGATTTGGGGCCATATCCGATAAAACCAAGTCAACTTTGCGCCCTAACAATTTAGATTCCAATTGATCAAGCACTTCATCCTCGCGAAAATCGCCTTGTATGAATTGCACGTCAGCGATAGGGTCCATGGGTAAAAGGTCCAAGGCAAATATTTCGCCCGTGATACCGCCACCCTCTTTACCTGCGAGTTTATTCCTTACATACTGAGACCAGCTACCAGGTGTTGCACCCAAATCAACAATAATCTGTCCTGGTCGTATCAGTTTTTCTGATTCATCTATTTCTTTTAGCTTGTAAACGGCGCGCGCACGATAGCCTTCCTTTTGTGCAAGTTTCACATAAGGATCATTAATATGGTCGTGAACCCAATTTTGATTGAATTTATTCTTTGCCATTCGCGTAAAATACTGCTTTTAAAGGAATTACTATGTTAAAACTTACGCCCGCTGAAAGAAGCGAACTCCGCTCCGAAGCACATGCACTGAAACCTATCGTATTAATCGGCGAAGCTGGATTGACTCCTGCTGTGATCAAAGAAATTGATGCTGGCCTGAATGCCCATGGCCTGATCAAGGTACGCGTATTTGGCGATGATAGAGAAGCACGTATCGGTATGTACGATACCATCTGCGCCGAGCTGAATGCAGCTCCAGTACAACATATTGGAAAACTTTTGGTAGTTTACCGTCCAAAACTGGAAGGCACGAAAGAAACCAAACTGGTTAAAAAAGGCAAAGGCATGCGCGAAGTCACTATCGTCAAACCTAGCCCAAGTGGCACCAAAAAACCGACTGTATCCAAAGTCATGGTTAAAGGCAATGAACGCGTTACCCAAGGTGGCAACATCAAACGCGCCAAACCACGTCAAAGCAGTGCAAAAAAATCATCTCTGGCCAACAGCTAAGCCTGAATACTTCTGATATCTGATCAGTACTCAACCCGGCCAAACCAGGCCGGGTAATATTTTTGCCAGAAAATACATCCTTCTAGTCACTCTACATCGCTTTCTACTTCACTTTACAGCTATTCATATTCATTGACTGAATATGAATTTAAAACGTCATATCAGACGTACAGTACATCCAGCACTTCATATTCACGCACGCCTGCGGGTGCCTGCACACCAACCACGTCACCAGCATACTTGCCAATCAAGGCACGTGCGATAGGAGAAGTGATGGAGACTTTGCTCAATTTCAAGTCTGCCTCGTCTTCGCCAACGATCTGGTAGCTGACTTTTTGTGAAGTTTCCAGGTCTTCCAGATGTACGGTAGAGCCAAATACGACACGGCCTTCTGCATCCAGTGTAGTTGGGTCGATGATTTGTGCAGAACCCAGCTTGCCTTCCAGCTCAGCAATACGGCCTTCGATAAATGCCTGGCGTTCTTTGGCGGCATCGTACTCGGCATTTTCAGACAAATCGCCTTGTGCGCGTGCTTCTGCAATCGCATTGATAACATCCGGGCGTTCTTTGGTCTTCAAAAGATGCAATTCTTTTTTAAGCAATTCTGCGCCGAACTTAGTGACAGGTACTGTACTCATATCATTCACACTCATAAAAGTAAAAATACAGAGGCCACGTCAGACACCAGCATTACCGATGCCTTTTGTGACCTCTGTATCGAAGTTCAAGCTTCCCTGGGCTTGCAATCAGTACTCAGGGACACTGTTATTTCTATCAGTTTAAGGTTTTATGCAGACCTTGTAAATCATAAACGTGCAATTCATTGAGATGACGCATGCCTTCTACCGCAGCCTCAGCACCGGCGATGGTAGTGAACGTTGTTGCGCGGGCAATCAATGCAGAGGTACGGATAGCGCGTGAATCAGTAATGGCGTTACGCTTTTCTTCTACTGTATTGATGACCATGGCAATATCATTGTTCTTGATCATATCAACAACGTGTGGCCTGCCTTCGACAACCTTGTTCACGATAGAAACCGGTATGCCTTCAGCCGCAATCGCCGTTGCCGTACCACGTGTAGCAACGATGGAGAAGCCCATCTCCACCAGATCACGTGCCACTTTGACGCCACGTGGTTTATCGCTGTTCTTGATACTCAGGAATACCTTGCCAGACGTTGGCAATTTCACGCCAGCACCCAGTTGCGACTTCACGAAAGCTTCACCAAAGGTTTTCCCCACACCCATGACTTCACCAGTCGATTTCATCTCAGGGCCGAGGATGGTATCGACACCAGGGAACTTCACAAACGGGAATACCGCTTCCTTGACGCTGAAGTAAGGCGGCACAACCTCCGCGCCTATACCCTGTGAATCAAGAGACTGACCAACCATGCAACGGGCAGCAATCTTCGCCAATTGCAAGCCAGTGGCCTTGGATACATAAGGGACGGTACGCGATGCACGTGGGTTCACTTCCAGTACGAATACTACGTCCTTGCCATCTTGCTGCTGAATCGCAAACTGTACGTTCATCAGGCCAACAACATTCAAACCTTTTGCCATCAGCGCAGTCTGGCGCTTGAGTTCAGCAATGGTTTCTTGCGACAGGGAATATGGCGGCAAGGAACATGCAGAGTCACCAGAGTGTACGCCAGCCTGCTCGATATGCTCCATGACGCCACCGATGAAGGTGCGCTCGCCATCAGACAGGCAATCAACATCGACTTCAATCGCATCATTCAGGAAGCGATCGAGCAAGACTGGAGAGTCATGCGACACCTTGACGGCTTCACGCATGTAACGCTCAAGATCACGCTGCTCATGCACGATTTCCATCGCACGGCCACCGAGTACATAGGATGGACGCACCACCAGCGGATAACCAATCTCTTGCGCCAGTGCCAGCGCATCAGTTTCAGTACGCGCAGTGCGGTTAGGCGGCTGACGCAAGCCCAGGTCTTGCAGCATTTTCTGGAAGCGTTCGCGATCTTCAGCAGCATCAATCATGTCTGGTGAAGTACCAACGATAGGCACGCCATTGGCTTCCAGATCCAGTGCCAGTTTCAAAGGTGTCTGACCACCGTATTGCACGATCACGCCAACTGGTTTTTCTTTATCAACGATTTCCAGTACGTCTTCCAGCGTCAGCGGTTCAAAGTACAGACGGTCGGATGTATCGTAGTCGGTAGAAACGGTTTCAGGATTGCAGTTGACCATGATGGTTTCATAGCCATCTTCGCGCATCGCAAATGCCGCATGTACGCAGCAATAATCAAATTCAATACCCTGGCCGATACGGTTAGGGCCACCGCCCAATACCATGATTTTTTTCTTGTCGGTCGGATTCGATTCGCATTCTTCTTCGTATGTCGAATACATGTAAGCTGTATTCGTCGCGAATTCGCCAGCACAAGTATCCACGCGTTTGTAGACTGGGCGCACGTTCAAAGCCTTACGCTTTTCACGGATCGCTGTATCAGTGGTTTTCAACAATTTTGCCAGGCGGCGATCAGAGAAACCTTTTTGCTTCAGTTGCAGCATGAGGGCTTTATCAACACTGTCGAGTGACTGTTCATCGAGCCACAATTCGATATCGACGATGTCCTTGATCTGCACCAGGAACCATGGGTCGATATGCGTCAGTTGATGGACTTCTTCCAGCGTAAAGCCTTGAGCGAAAGCATCGCCGACATACCAGATACGGTCAGGGCCAGGCTCACCAAGTTCTTTTTCCAGAGTCTCGCGGTCCTGGGTTTTTTCATTCATGCCATCGACACCAACTTCGAGGCCACGCAGGGCTTTTTGGAAAGACTCCTGGAAGGTGCGGCCTATCGCCATCACTTCACCAACAGATTTCATCTGCGTCGTCAGGCGGTTATCTGCCTGCGGGAATTTTTCAAATGCGAAACGCGGGATCTTGGTAACGACGTAATCAATCGAAGGCTCGAAAGAAGCAGGCGTAGCACCACCGGTAATTTCATTACGCAATTCATCAAGCGTGAAACCAACTGCCAACTTGGCAGCGATTTTCGCGATAGGGAAACCTGTTGCCTTGGATGCCAGCGCAGATGAACGCGATACACGCGGATTCATCTCAATGACGATCATGCGGCCGTCAGCAGGGTTGATGGAAAACTGTACGTTGGAACCACCGGTATCCACACCAATTTCACGCAACACTGCCAAAGAGGCATTACGCATGATCTGGTATTCTTTGTCAGTCAGTGTCTGTGCTGGTGCAACCGTGATGGAGTCACCGGTATGCACGCCCATAGGGTCCAGGTTTTCGATGGAGCAGACGATGATGCAGTTGTCGGCCTTATCGCGCACGACTTCCATCTCATATTCTTTCCAGCCTATCAGCGATTCTTCGATCAATAATTCATTGGTAGGCGATGCCTCCAGACCGCGTTTGCAAATCGTTTCGAATTCTTCCGGGTTGTAGGCAATACCACCGCCAGTACCACCCATGGTAAATGACGGACGGATGATGACCGGGAAGCCGACATCCTTTTGCACGACCCATGCTTCATCCATATTATGGGCAACGCCGGAACGTGCAGAACCCAGACCGATCTTGGTCATGGCGTTCTTGAATTTCAGGCGGTCTTCAGCCTTATCGATGGCTTCTGGTGAAGCTCCGATCAGTTCGCAATTGTATTTGGTCAATACGCCATGGCGATGCAGGTCAAGTGCGCAATTCAGCGCAGTCTGGCCACCCATGGTCGGCAAAATCGCATCCGGTTTTTCTTTATCGATGATGCGTTCAACAACTTGCCAAGTGATAGGCTCGATGTAAGTTACATCGGCCATTTCCGGATCAGTCATGATGGTTGCCGGATTGCTGTTGACCAGAATCACGCGGTAACCTTCTTCACGCAAAGCCTTGCAAGCCTGTGCGCCGGAATAATCGAATTCGCAAGCCTGGCCGATGATGATGGGGCCAGCGCCGATAATTAAAATACTTTTTATGTCGTTACGTTTTGGCATTCTCTTATTCTCCTGTCTTTGCCTTGGCCATCATCGCGGTGAAGCGGTCAAACAGGTAGGCAATATCATGCGGACCTGGTGAGGCTTCAGGGTGACCCTGGAAGCAGAAAGCTGGTTTATCAGTACGGGCAAAGCCTTGCAGCGAGCCATCAAACAAAGACACGTGGGTGACACGGCAGTTGGCGGGCAAAGTTGCCGCATCCACTGCGAAACCGTGGTTTTGGGATGTGATCAATACCTGCTTGGTATCCAGATCTTGCACTGGATGATTGGCACCGTGGTGACCAAATTTCATCTTCAATGTTTTTGCACCGGATGCCAGCGCCATGATTTGATGGCCAAGGCAGATACCAAAGGTAGGAACGCCCTTCTCTATCAACTCTTTAGCAGCAGCAATCGCGTAATCGCAAGGCTCAGGGTCACCAGGACCATTCGACAAAAACACGCCATCCGGGTTCAGCGCCAGCACATCAGCAGCGCTGGATTGCGCAGGCAATACCGTCACCTTGCAGCCGCGCTCGGCCAACATGCGCAGGATATTGCGCTTGACGCCAAAGTCAAAAGCGACAACATGGAATTTAGGGTCTTGCAACTGACCATAACCCTGGCCCAATACCCACTCAGCCTCAGTCCAGTTGTAAGCCTGTTTGACAGACACCACCTTTGCCAGATCCATGCCAGACAGGCCAGGGAAAGACTTGGCCAGTGCGATGGCTTTTTCAGCATCAGCACCTACCAGGATAGCACCGCCCTGCGCACCTTTTTCACGCAAAATACGTGTCAGTTTGCGGGTATCAATACCAGCAATAGCAACGATGTTTTGGGATTTGAGATAATCAGAGAGGGTTTGTTCAGAGCGGAAATTCGATACCAGCAAAGGCAGGTCTTTAATAATCAAACCAGCTGCATGGATTTTGTCAGACTCTACGTCTTCGGCATTGACGCCGGTATTACCAATATGCGGATACGTCAGGGTAACGATTTGGGAACTATAACTGGGGTCAGTCAGAATTTCCTGGTAACCGGTCATTGAGGTATTGAAGACAACTTCACCTTTGGTCTGACCGGCAGCGCCAATCGAATATCCAGTGAAAATGCTTCCATCGGCGAGGGCAAGTATAGCGGTGTCCTGGCCGGAACGAAGAAGGGACTGCGGAATGGGCAGCAAGGGCAACTCCTGTATTGTTACCGCCGCTGCGACGCCCCAAGCTGTCGTTTCCCTGGCCGCGCAAGAATTGCCGCGTGGCCTGGAAAGATGATGGAGCGATGTGAATTTGGGTAGGCGCTACGGCGAGATTTCGGATTAGTTAAACCCTCGAATTATAGCGCGAAACGGCCCATCAGGCAAATACGAAATGCCTGACAGGCCGTGAAATTGCTTGCAAACTCAATAGTGTACGGGCGTTCGCTAATTATTCAGCAATGAATTTCTGGAAATTATCTTGCGCGCAATCCCGTAAAAAGAATGTGTTATTCAATTTGAATATTTCGAATCACAGTTGAATCGCATTCAAATCGAATTTGAATTAAAGGCCCAGCGCAGCGATGCCCGCTTTGGCGATTTGTGCGTCTTCTGCCGACTTGACACCAGAAACACCGACCGCACCAACGCATTGACCATCAACAATAATTGGCACACCACCTTCGAGCATACCTTCCAGAGGTGCGCTCAGGAAAGAGAAACGGCCATTATTGATAATATCTTCATAAATTTTTGATTCACGCTTGCCCAGCGCAGCAGTAGTCGCTTTTGCAGGGGCGATTTGCGCAGAAATTGGGGCAACACCATCCAGACGCTGCAACCACATCAAATGGCCACCATCATCCACAATAGCGATCACGACAGGCCAGTTATTGGCTTTGGCTTCTGCCTCGGCGGCGGCAGCAATTTTTTTGACATCATCCAATGTCATCACAGGTTTTGTTTGCATAAATACCTCTCCATTAAAGTCAGCGGATTGTACGCCAAGCAATTGCGCTTAGGTATACAAACAGTTTTTACCAATTTAGCGGACTCGCGATTAACAAGTTCGAACAAGTTTGAACGAGTTCGACTATTGAGTTTGATCAGGCAGCTCATTCGACCCGCTCATTTGGTTCACTCATTCAGCCCGCTTAACCATACCCAAAAATTAAAATTTATACAAAACCCCTGCCTACATTCATCAGAATTGTCTTTATTTCAATTGAATGACTGAAACTTATTGTTACGCAGAAAGGTATCCCAAATAGTTTACATTTTTTCAGAGTTCGCTTACAGTTGAGCGGTTTTTCCAACCAGGTGCAAAGATGCTAATAACCGTTTCCAGACTTTCAAGGAAAGCCAAGTTAGTGCTTATCTCGACTATGCTGCTTGCCGCAGCGGCCAACCCAGCCTGGAGCGCAGACAATCCCTTCCCCGAATCATCGACCGCCTACACTAAACTGCAGGAAATCAAGCAACGCGCATCTGACCTGACAGTCAAAGCCATGGATTTGATGGGCATACGTTACAAGCGCGGTGGCAACTCCCCGGAAAATGGTCTCGATTGCAGCGGTTTTGTCAGGTATGTATTCAAGGATGTGGTCGCCGCCAATTTGCCGCGCACCTCAGCAGAAATCAGTAAAGTAGGCGAACACGTAGAGCAAAAAGATTTACAGCCGGGTGATCTGGTTTTTTATAACACGCTCAAACGCGGTTTTTCTCATGTAGGTATTTATCTGGGTGACAACAAATTCATCCATTCCCCTTCAGCAGGCGGCCAGGTTAGAGTAGAAAGCATGGACATCGCTTACTGGAAAAAACGCTTCAATGGTGCCCGCCGCATCAATGATGATGACGCCAAATAAGTTATAAATAAATTATTTAGCTCAAAGCCGACTTAAGCCCCGCACTTACCGCACACTTTCCCGCCTTCAAAAAACAAAGGCAGAGCAATAATGCCCTGCCTCAGATTACTACCCCTCAGTAAGATCAACGCTCCTGCATCGCTTTAATTTTTTGCTTAATCTCTGGCATCATCGCCATTGCCGCTTTTTCACCCGCCAGGATAGCCAGATTGCGGCCATTAAAATCGTTACCCTTCATACCCGGCAATTCCGGTCGTATCACTATCTCGGCCTGCTTCAATTCAAACTGATTGATGCTCTGCCCCATGATGGCTACGGTTTGCAGTAACACATCGAGGGTCGCATTGGAAACCAGCGGTTCAGGCGGCGAAGAAATATTGACGGCGATCACCAGGTCAGCTCCCATTTCACGGGCAAAACGCACTGGCACCGGCGATACCAGACCACCGTCGACATACAGGCGATCATTGATTTTCACAGGTTGAAATACACCAGGCACAGCGGATGAAGCACGTACTGCCGCACCAGTATTACCGCGCTGGAAAAGCACCGCATGGCCAGTTGCCAGGTCGGTCGCCACAGCACCAAATGGCTTACGCAGTTTTTCTATCGGTGCTTGCACCACCAGACGGTTTACATAGGCTTGCAGGGCATCCCCCTTCAATACACCACTGGACTTGGAAAATAAAGGCAGTGACCAGTCAGAGATCGTCACTTCATCCATGTCCAGGGCCATTTTTTGCAGGGCAAAACCATTGTTCCCAGCCGCATACATGGCCCCAACCACACTGCCCGCACTGGTACCAACCACAAGATCAGGATTAATGCCTTGCGACTCCAGCGCCTTGATGACGCCTATATGGGCAAACCCACGTGCAGCACCACCGCCAAGCGCCAGGCCTATGCGTATGGGCTTGAGTGTCTTGGCCACAGGTATGACGGGCGTCACGGCAGGTGTCGCCTGTTGGGGTGAGGTATTGCAGGCAGACAAGCCAAATGCCAGCATGACTGGCAAGGCGAGGCGAACAAGAACAGAGTTTTTACCAGCAGCCAAAGCTGATGGACGGGAAAATATACGCGACATGTGATTTCTAAGTTCCAACGGTAAATAAGGTGCAAATTCCGGCGAGCGGGATTATTTTTGCAGGTGCGTGATTATATTTCTAAAAGAGCCATAGCACCGGGCATGCTGAAAAAAACTGCTGAACCAGGCAAACCATCATAGACAACTATAGATTTGATGAAGTCAATGCTAAGTCAATGCCAAATCAAATATCACAAAATCATGATACACACCATTCGTATACCTATATGTCATGCCATAGAAATAATTAGTATTGATAATCCCGCACTTGTCGCGTAATTACCGACCCAATTATCCGGAAAGTCCCGCAGCTTGCGGAGACGCCATTCGTTAAACATTTGATGTCTGAAGCTACTTGAAAGATTTTATGAAAAAAATTTCCTGGTTACCGCCACTCACTCCTATCGCGGCACTGGTAGCTATTGCCCTGGCAGGCTGTGGTAGCAGCAATCCCACCACCACAACCAATGTAACTCCTGTTGTCGATCCCAATAGCATCCCTGAGGGAACCGTCGTCAAACTGGCCTTGCTGGAAACCACAGACATTCATCAAAACATACTCAGTTACGATTACTACGGCCTGAAAGCCGACACCAGCCTGGGCCTGGAAAGAACGGCAACGCTGATCAATGAAGCACGCGCAGAAAACCCGAATAACATTTTGCTCGACGACGGCGATGTCATACAAGGAACTTTGCTCGGCGATTACCAGGCACTGGCCGCCCCCGTCACCTGCAGCGGCACACTGGCCATCTATAAGGTCATGAATGCCTTGAAATATGATGGCGCCGGCTTGGGTAACCATGAATTCAATTATGGCCTGGGCTTTTTGAGCCAGATCACCAATACCGATTTTGGCTTGCCCGATGTCAGCAAAGCCGGCACTTGTGGCGCCGCCAACTTCCCGCTGGTTTTATCCAACGTTGTCGGTGCCACCAGCCAGAAACCTATCTTCAATCCCACATCCATCATCAACAAACAATTCACTGCAACCAAGCCTGATGGCAGCAACATGAATGTCAAACTTAATGTTGGCATCATGGGCTTTGTGCCACCACAAATCATGGATTGGGATCAAAAATCCCTGGCAGGCAAAGTTGTCGTCAATGGCGTGCAAGAATCTGCCAACAAATATGTACCTGAGCTGCGCGCCAAAGGTGCGGACCTGGTCGTTGCACTGTCCCATGGCGGGCTGGATGCATCGCCATATAGCCCAAAAATGGAAAACGGCAGCCTGCACCTGAGCACGACTGGTATCGATGCACTGATGCTGGGTCACGCCCATTTGATTTTCCCGGCACCAAAAGAAGTTGGCGCACCAGCGATAGATGCTTCGCTGGCTGCCCTGCCCGCTGCGATTGTCGATACCAAAAAAGGTTTGGTCAATGGCGTGCCAGCCGTCATGGCACAAAGCTGGGGACGCCGTCTGGGCATCATACAAATGACGCTCAAATACCAGAGTGGCAAATGGGTAGTGCAAAAAGACCTGACGAATGTAGAGGCGCGCGGCTTCAAATATAAAGATGGCACCAATATCGTTGATGCAGATGCCTCCATCGCATCCTTGGTTGATACTGAACACAAAGCTACGATTAACTACGCAACACAAGCACTGGGCACGACGACAGACTTTGAAATGTCCGCCTACTTTTCTCTGGTCGGCGATGTCTCTGCCATACAAATCGTCAATCAGGCTCAAATCGATTACGTAAAAAACTTCATCGCCACTTCAAATGATGCGACGATAGTCAGCTACAAATCCATCCCCGTCATTTCATGCAGCGCGCCATTCAAGGCAGGCCGCAATGGACCAACAGACTTTACGGACGTTGCACCGGGCGCCAGCCCAGCATCACCATTTGGTTTGCAAGTACGCAACCCTGGTGATCTTTACCTGTATGGCAATAACAATCTGCAAGCCGTTAAAATCAAGGGCTCTGATCTGAAGAACTGGCTGGAAACTGCTGCAAAACAATTCGGCCAGATAGACCCTGCCGTGACGACTGAGCAAGACCTGGTACCGTCTTATTCAACCATCTATAACTATGATGTGTTTTATGCAGACAATAATGCACTGATCTACCAGATCGATGTTACCCAGCCAGCAGGCAAGCGTATTGTCAACCTGACGTATGCTGGCAAGGCCATAGGCGACAATGATGACTTTATCGTTGCAACGAATGACTATCGCGCAGGTGGTGGTGGTAATTTCCCTGGCATTGATGGCAGCAAGACCATTATCAAATCGCCAGACGCCAATCAGGCTGTGGTGAGCAATTTTGTCAAAAAACAAGGCAAGATCACCAGCGCCGCCAATGGCACAGGCCAAAGCTGGAGTTTTGTCAAAGTGACGACCAAGGGACCAGTGATTTTGCGCTCTGCACCAGGCAAGATTTCGGTTGCACAAGCCCTGGGCCTGGGCCGCGTCAAATCTGAGGGCGCTTTGGATGCCAGCGGTTTTGCCAAATATGCGATAGATTTAAGCAAGTAAACACGCTGCATGCTGAAATTTAGCCAGAAAGTTTAGCAAGAAGAATAAGCACGCACTTCAGACTGAAGTGCGTGCCTACCATGATGACAATATGCTCCACAAATTAAGAATCAGTGCAGGCCTGTTATTGATATGCAGTCTCTGCGCCTGCGCACCGGTGCCAACCACGGCAGAAATAGAATCTGCTGGCATACAGGCTTTGCACGCACAACTGCCCTCCGCCATCGCTGCTCTGCAAAAATGGGCAAATGCTGGCAATGCAGTAGCCCAGCGCGAACTGGGGCTGGCGTATGCAATACATCCTGAGCAACAAGCCCAGGCTTTGCTGTGGCTGGAGCGTGCCGCAAAAAATCAGCATGGTGATGCTGAAGCGCAGTTCCAGCTGGCAGAAGCCCATTACAAAGGCCGCCTGGGATTGACAAAAAATGAGTCGCAAGCTTGGACATGGTATGAGCTTGCAGCCAACAATGCTTATGGCAAGGCCAGTTTCATGCTGGCACGCATGGCAAAATATGGTCAAGGCGTGCCGCAAGATCTTGCCCTATCTGTCAAATGGCTGGAAAAAGGGAGTGAACAAGGCAATGCACAGGCCATGTTTTTGCTGTCGAACGCCTATGCTGCAGGAGAAGGCGTCAATCAGGATCAGGCACTGGCCAGAAAGTGGCTGGAAGAATCTGCAGAGCTTGAATACCCAGTCGCAATCCAGGCCCTGGCCATGGAACTGGAAAGCGGCAGCAAGCATGTCGAAAAAGACCCGTTAAAAGCCAGGCACCTGATCAAGGAAGCCTCGGACGAACGCCTGATGCGCTGGAACCGCTATCAATAAAAAAACGTCGCCAGCATGGACACAACTGCAAGCGCCATCATGCCAGTGGCCAGCCAGCCTAATATCTTCAGCCTGCGGGTAATCACAAATTTACCCATGATGTCGGCCCTTGCCGCCATCAACATCATGACCACCATGATGGGAACAGAAATCACGCCATTGATGACTGCACTCCAGTACAAGGCCTTGATGGGGTCAATCGCAGTGAATCCAAGCGCGATGCCTATCAAAGTAGAAAGCGCGATGATGGCGTAGAACTGCCTGGCCTGCATGGGCTTATCTTCCAGGCTGTTTTTCCATTTGAATGCGCCAGCCATGGCATAGGCAGATGAACCTGCCAGCACAGGTATCGCCAGCAAACCCGTGCCTATGATACCCGCACTGAACAGCATGAAAGCCAGGTCGCCGGCGATGGGTCGCAAGGCCATTGCCGCCTGCGCAGAAGTCTGGATATCGGTCACCCCATGCAAATTCAGCGTAACAGCGGTAGTCAATATGATGAAAAAAGCCACCAGATTGGAAAATGCCATGCCTATGTAGGTATCAAGCTTGATACGCTTGAGATTGGCTGGCGCCTGTTCAGGCGCCTGAATCAGTGGACGTGCCTGATGATCAGCGCGCATATCTTCCACCTCTTGCGAGGCTTGCCAGAAAAACAGATAAGGGCTGATGGTGGTACCGAACAATGCCACTACCGTCGTAATGTATTCTTTTTTCCAGGACAGCTGTGGCATGACCGCACTCCTGGCGACTTCCAGCCAGGGCGTATGTACGACAAACACAGTGGCAACATACGCCAGCAAGGCCAATGTCAGCCATTTTAAAATGCGCACATAGCGCTGATAAGGAATAAACACCTGCAACAACAAGGACAATATACCGAAACCAATTGCATACAAATGCGCCTTGCCACCGGTCAGCAACTTCAAGGCCTCGCCCATGGCAGAAATATCAGCCGCAATATTGATGGTATTGGCGATCAGCAAAAGACCCACCACTGCATACAATAACCAGGCAGGATAATGGCGGCGTATATTGGTGGCAAGACCATGGCCACTGACCCGGCCTATGCGGGCACTGACTACCTGTATCCCCACCATCAAGGGATAGGTAAACAAAACCGTCCACAGCATATTAAAACCGAATTGCGCACCTGCTTGTGAATACGTAGCAATGCCACTGGGGTCATCATCAGCGGCTCCCGTAATCAGGCCAGGTCCCAGTTTTTTTAACAGGGATGGTTCCCTGGCGTCTGCTGGTGAACCTGAAATCGGTTTATTCATGGCGTGGTTCTTGAATGCGAGTGATTGCTTTTGATCTTATGGTCTTGTGGTCTTATGGACGCCTATGAGTGACATCCATACCGACGCCGCGGTATCCGGCAAAACGGCTGGCCGAATCAAAAAAAGGTTCACCACTAACTTGCAGATATTGTATTGTGCCATCCGGCTTGCTGCGCCGGTAAATGAAATCCAGAAATGGCCGGCGATTGGCAATATTGTCGTCGAGTTGTTCACGCTCATCGACATCCCAGCCTTCCATTCCCCCCTTGGGTGCATCACCCAGCATCTCTTCTGCCTGTATGCCCAGCATTTCAAATACAGGCCCGGATACACTGGTGAAATTGCCGAACTGATCCTGCTCCCAATACCAGTCAGATGAGAGTTGGGTAAAACTTTTAAAGCGTGCCTCACTGACGCGCAACTCTGCAGTGCGCTCCAGCACGGTTTGCTCCAGGTGCCTGTTGTAAGTATCCAGTTGCTGGTACAGCAAGCGCACTTCCAGCATATTATGTATGCGCGTTTGCACTTCCTGCAGGTCAAAAGGTTTACTGACAAAATCCTTCGCACCTGCCTGCAAGGCACGGATCTTATGCCCCGGCTGAGCGGTGATCACCAGTACTGGCAAATACGCATCAGCAGCGATGTTCTTCAACTCTTCCATGACTTCAAAACCATCCATGCCCGGCATTTGCAAATCCAGTAATATCAGGTCGTAGTTATGCTCCATATGTAAGGCACCAACGGTGCGTGCATCCATGGTGGTCGTGATCGCGGTGTAGCCTATGTTGCGCAACATTTGCTCCAACAACATCACATTAGCTTTTTGATCATCGACGATCAGGATGCTGGCCTTGAGAATTTCAACTGTTTCAAGCATTTCACTCTTTCAAAATCGTTCCCACCGCAATACTACATTTTTAACTCTGGTACTTTTTCTTTTGCCCTGGATTCGGTTTCGCTCTTCTTGCGATCCAGTCCATGCTCTTTGGCATAGTGCAAAGCCAGATCCAGCGCATCCATAAATTCATTGACCTTGATGGGCTTGGTCAGATAACGAAAAAAGCCCGCATCCAGGCCTTTTTCTATATCACGCGGCATGGCATTTGCAGACAAAGCCATGACAGGTATATGTGCCGTCAGCGGATCATTGGCTAAAATCTTGAGCGCGCCAAAGCCACTGAGGCCAGGCAGATTAATATCCATCAAAATCACATCTGGCTTGCATGCCTTTGCTGTTGCAATGCCTAGATGTGCATCCACAGCCGTCAACAATCTGAGATCGTTACGGCGAGCAATTAATTGCTCCACCAGTGCCAGGTTGGCTGGATTATCCTCCACATACAATAAGCTGGATTGCGATGAAGCCCGACCTGGCAATTGCCCAGCCGATTGATCACTCACAAAATCATCATGCCCATCATCATGCAAAGCCGGTGCGGCAGCCAGGGCAAGCTCTATCCAAAATACACTGCCAACTCCAACATTACTCTCGACACCAATCGCACCACCCATGAGTTCGACCAATTGCCTGGTGACTACCAAGCCAATGCCGGTGCCTTCTTCATTACCGGCATCCTGCCCCAGACGATTAAAAGGCTGAAACAACTGCCCTACCTGCTCAGGCGACAAGCCCTTGCCCACATCTTTGACGCTGATGCGTATGCGGTTATCGTCACGCACAATATACTCAACCGTCACCGAGCCTTCTTGCTGATTGTATTTAATCGCATTTGACAGCAAATTCACCATGACTTGCTTGAGCCTGGTACGGTCGGCCAGCACATACAGCGGAACATCAATGACTGGAAAGATCATGGTGATGCCACGGGTCTGCGCTTGCGGCTCTATCATGGACTGGCAATCCAGCAAGACATCGGCAAGCGGTATAGATTCTTTTGAAATACTGACCTTGCCTGACTCTATCATCGCCAGATCAAGGATTTCATTGATCAGGCGCAGCAGATACCAGCCAGCTTGCAATATCTGGTCTATCGACAATTTCTGGTTATCCGTCGGCGGGGGATTATCTGATGCCATCAATTGCGCGAAACCCAGCACTGCATTCAAAGGTGTACGCAATTCATGGCTCATGCTGGATAGGAATTCTGACTTCGCCAGATTCGCTTTTTCAGCAACCGCCTTGGCCAATTCCAGTTCGACATTATTATTCTGCAGTCTTTGCTCGAATAATTTATATTCAGTGACATCACGGGCAGATGCAAACACGCCCTGCAATCTGCGTTCACGGTCATATATCGTGCTGGCATTGTAGGAAATCTCAGTTTCCTTGCCGTCTTTTGCTATCGCTGTCAGTTCACAATTACTGACCTTGCCGGTTTGCAGCGCGCGCTTCATCGCCAGTTCTGCAGCAGCGGGCTCGGTAAAATAATTTTTGAATGGCGCACCGATCAATTCATCGCGCGTACATCCTGTGATCGCTTCCATCTGATGATTGACGTCGCTGATGACACCATTCAAATCAGTGGTGATCAAGGCATCAATATTGGCTTCAATTAAAGAGCGAGTATAAAATTGCTGATCACGCAAGCGCTGATCCAGCAATGCCTGCTCTGCTTCCACTTGTTTGCGGGCGGTGTTATCTGTGCCTATCAAGAGGCTGCCGATAACCACACCCTGCGCATCACGCAATGCAGTGACAGAAACGATAGCCTGCAGACGGCTGCCATCACGACGGATATAGGTCAGCTCATGAATATCCTCAAGACTACGCATGGCCTTAAAGATCAAGGCATCAAAACCTAAAGCAACCGGTGTATTGAATTCGGCACTGAGCGCCGCCGCCCTGGCAGCCAGTTCATCAGCATCAGAGATATCGGCAGGACTGATCAGGTTGACGACATCAGCCGCGTCATAGCCCAGCATGTGCTCGGCTCCGACATTAAAAATCTGGATAAGACCTTGAGCATCTGTCGCAATGATGGAAAAGTTCGGACTATTAAAGATGGCGTCCTGCAATGCTCCCATCTTGAGTAACACTTCACGTACCTTGAGTGAGGTTTGCTCACCTTCCAGACGCCCGAGTGTGGCGCGACGAATCTGCAAAGCCCAGAGCAATAAAAACACCAGCAAGAAACCAACGCTACCGACCACAAGTTTGATGCGAAATGCGGCCTTTAATTTACGCTCATCAAGCAAGACCTGCTCATCAACGACCGCTTCAGTCAGAATATTCTGGATTTTGGAAGATGCCAGCAAACCCGCATGAAACAAAGCTTTGGCGGCAGGAAAGCCATGCGTATCAAATTGTTTTTGGCTTTCTTGCATGATCGTCACTCGCTCTGCAATAGCCTCTTGCAACTGCTTTATGCGAGCCTGCTGCTGAACATTGTCGAGTGTCAGCCCCTGCAAATGTTGAATGACTAGCGCAATGTCATCAAACCGACTATTGCGCTGTTTGATGAAAGCGTCTTCTTTTGTCAGGAAATAAGCTTTTTGCCCATTCTCCGCCTCAGACAGTCTGACACTCAGTTCACTGAGATCATCTATTACCTTGCGTGTATGGTCTATGGATTTGACTGCATCAAATGGAACGGCAATATTCCAGGCAATCCCACCTATCATCAACAAGGCCAGCAAGGTAATGCCAAAGCCGATTAAGGTAAGACGCTCTACCGAGATTGCCTTCATATATTTTTATTCACAGCAATCCTTCAATAAATTTCGAAATTCACGACAGCATTTACAAACCGATATTGCCTGGCATGCCGCCTTGCATATAGCCAATTTTTCTGACACCCGTAGCCGGAGCAACGGGCACAGACGTGCCCTGACGCTGCAAGACATCTGACAACAAGCGGGCAAACTCTTTCTTGACCACGCCATAGCATTCACACACGTGGTCTTCCAGCCCTGCCCTGTTTACCACCGTAATATGCCCGCGACGATAGCTGATAAAACCATGGTTTTGCAATCTGCCAGCCGCTTCCGTTACCCCTTCGCGCCGCACACCCAGCATATTGGCAATCAACTCTTGAGTGATGGTCAGGTCATTGCCCTTCATGCGATCCATAGTTAATAGAAGCCAGCGACATAGCTGTTGCTCAACTGAATGGTGGCGATTACATACCGCCGTTTGGGACATTTGCGTAATCAATGCCTGGGTGTAGCGCAGTAATAAGCGCAAGACTGGGCCGGCGCGGTTAAATTCTTCCAACAAGATATGCGCTCTCAAGCGATATCCTTGCCCACCAGTCTGCACAATTGCGCGGCTAGGTGTGGTGTCACCACCCATAAATAGCGAAATACCGACCAGGCCTTCATTGCCGACACCGGCAATTTCTGATGAACCACCGTTTTCCAGCAAATAATGCAGTGAAACAATTGCCGTCACGGGGAAATACACGTACTGTAATTTGCCACCCGACTCATACAAAACATCACCCAGCAACATAGACACCAATTCCAGATGCGGTGCCAGTCGATCAAACTCTGTATCCAGTAATGCCGCTAGCAAATGGTTTTGATTCGGGTCTATCTGACTGTCCATATCGAATTCCTGCCTATTTTAGAATGAAGGACAAGGCACAAAATCTACCCAGAAAAATCTGTTTAGCATGCCCGCGCCCGACTCTATGGCATTTATGCTTATAGTGTCTGTTCGATATCACACATATAGAAAAAATAATGCGAAAAAAACTCAGTGGCTCTCGCCTGCTCAGTTTATTTCGCATGCATAACCAGTCAGAATCCCGACTCTGCATTAGAAGCTGCAATATGCCAGCTTCGAGAAAATAGTTACGTACGTTAGCGCACATACAGTCGCAAAAACAGATCTTAATTTTCTCGACATTGCTCCTTAGGTTTAATTGAGAAAGCATTGACGGCAAAACACTTGCATCAATTTTGAATTTAATTATCTTTTCGTCCCTGGCCTTGCCCGGCAACAGGACGAAGTACGGCTGCCCGCCGGTCTGACTCCCCCAATATATGCAAGGGATCACCACGAGGAATGTCAGCAAGCAGGCGATCGAACTCCAGTTTAACGACGGCATAACATTCACAGACTACCTTCTCCAGTCCGGGGCGATCGATTACATCAATACGCCCGCGACTGTACCGTATCAAACCCAGCCTTTGTATATTGCCCGCTGCAGACGTCACACCTTCACGCCTGACCCCAAGCATATTGGCAATCAATTCCTGCGTCATGGAAACAGAATCTGAAGGCAAGCGATCCAGACTCAGCAACAGCCACCGGCACAGTTGCTGCTCTATGGAATGATGGCGATTGCAAACAGCGGTTTGCGTCATTTGCGTTATCAGCGCCTGGGTATATCGCAACAAGAGACGCAAAAATGGGCCGGCGCGATTAAATTCATCCTTTAAATACCGCGCTTTGAGACGATAACCATAACCAGCACATTGCACCACAGCACGACTGGGCGTGGTTTCACCACCCATAAAGAGAGAAATACCAAGTATTCCCTCATTCCCAACAATGGCTATTTCAGCAGAAGCGCCACTTTCAAGCACATACAGCAGGGAAACGATAGAGGTGGTTGGAAAATACACGTAATCCAAGGTGCCGCCTGCTTCATACAGAGCCTGCGCCAACGGCATTTCCACCAATTCCAGATGCAGGAAAAGGCGATCAAACTCTGCTTGCGGCAAAGCGGCGAGCAGGTGATTTTGCAGAGGGTTATGCGGAATGATCATGGGTAGGGCTCTGAACAGCCAACTCAATTGCGAGTGACAGGGATTGTATAGACTGGATTATCTATCCACAGAGTAGCAGGTATGAGACTGACGTATGTGCGGCATCGCGCATATACGTTCGATTTATATCAACTTATTGATCAAACAAGAGGGCAGGTTTGCTTTGACAATGAATATGCTGGTCAGCAACAATGTATTTGCAACTGGAGCAGACCAAACTCATTATTGAAAAGGGATGGAAGTAAGCAGCCGCATATATTCTTTTTGCACGACGAAATAACATTCACAAACCACTTTTTCCAGTCCCGGCCTGTCCAGCACGGTAATGGCACCACGGCTATAGAAAATCAAGCCGGCGCGCTGTAAATTACCTGCCGCCTCTGTTACTCGCTCACGACGCACACCGAGAGCATTGGCAATTCTTTGCTGGGTAATATTCACCGACTCTGAAGGTAGCCTGTCCAGGCTCAACAATAACCAGCGGCACAATTGTTGCTCTACCGTATGATGAAGATTACAAATGGCGGTCTGCGTCATTTGCGTGATCAGCGCTTGGGTATAACGCAATAACACCCTCAGCAAAGGGCCAGCGCGATCAAACACTTGTTTCAGCAATTGCCCCTGGAGTCGATAGGCAAACCCTGCACTTTGAACGACTGCACGGTTAGGCGTAGTATCGCCACCCATAAACAGAGAGATGCCGACCACGCCTTCATGGCCGACTGCGGCAATCTCGGCAGACACGCCATCTTCCAGCACGTACAGCAATGAAACAATGGCAGAGGTAGGGAAATACACAAACTGTTGACGCACACCAGATTCATACAAGACATCACCAACCGCCATGATGACCAGCTCAAGACCGTCAGACAATGATGCAAACTCTGCTGCAGGCAAGGCCGCAAGCAGATGATTGTGCAAAGGACTGGGGGATGTGTGCATTAACGTTTTTGGCCTCAAAACTCCACCAGGGATTTTGTCACACAGACAAACACGGCTAGCGGAGCGCAAGCCTATCATGTCATGCAAAAATTTTATGCGCGCTTGCGCACACATACCATCAGTAATAAGTGATTTAGCGAAATATTATCTAAGGAACATCTGATTAAGTTCTAATTTCCATCAATTACAAAATCATGTTCCAGTCAAAGCATAAAACGTGCTGCTGAACATGATTTTCATCAAGAATTGGGGAGTTGTATCCCCAACTTCTTCAGT